>CAYGNS010000388.1:0-3219 GCA_964351295.1 uncultured Gammaproteobacteria bacterium | reverse complement strand
TATTAATCGAGTCGCGGTGGGGCTGACCATAAGCGGTAGACGAAGCCGCGTACATGCCCATAAAATACCAAACAAGCCAACCGGCTAATTCTTGGGGGGATTATGAACTCAGTTGTGTCGCTGAAATTCAGCTTTATCTTAAGTGTCATCATACTGTTAACAGCTAAAGCAACGGCCGTTGCGGCCAATCCGCTCGCTGAGCAGGCGTACTTAGAGCGCGAGCGCTTAAGTGCACTGCACGCATCGGGCCTATTCCCTGATGGGGCTAAACAGCGTCGTAAAGGCGATGTGGGTGCGCCTCAGGCGATCGAGAGCATCACGGGCACGCTGACTTTGCCAGGAGGCGTGCCGGCCCCAGGCTTTGGGTACGGGTTTGCGGTTTTTGTACGCACGTATGACGCACAAGGCAATCAGCTCTTTTTTGATCCCTCCCCATTCCCCGCATCGGTTTTTGTACCAGGTGGGTCATCGTCCGCCGGCTTTACTGTCGACTACGCTGAAGCGCCGGTTGATGGGTTCTACGATGTGTTGGTCGTTTGTGCGCTTGATTGTGGCGATATCGTTACCGCCAACACCTATATCAATGAGTCTGGAGACGTTTTCTATTCCCACACGTTAATTGCGAAGGCGAACCTTCCGGCAACGCTTGAGTTTGAACTCGAAACGGGGGTTGCTATTACCCTTCAGGCCGTCATGCCTGAAGGTCTGGTGGCCAACGAAACGGATTTGCTGGCATTTTCATACGTCGATGTGACCAGTCGGGACTTGAGTGCCAACTTTACGTCGTATGCATTTGAACGTTTGTTCTTTCAAGAAGGCGACGCCCTGGCCGACTCGGCGCGCATTGTGCTGCCAGTAATCAGTGAGGGAACGTACGAGATCCGCTATTACCATGAAAATTTTAATGATGTGAATGGGTGTTGTCGCCTAGTGACTCGTGCGCTGGGCTATTCAAGCACCGGTCAAATGCGCCCATCCCTGTTGGCGGAGCGGTTTCCGAACCTACCAGAGAGCGTGCAACTACCATTTTTTGAGGCCACCAAGGGCACGTTTAGACTGAGTCGCTCACCTAATCGGCCAGAGTTAACGAAGGAGTTGTTCTTTGAGATCCATCTCAATGCGTTTGATTCAGAAGACAATCAGCTAAGCGATGACATCGCATTTGAATTTTTGTTCGGGGGCGAGACCATTAAGAATGAAGAATTCGAATTCATCAAATTGCCCGTGGGGGGCTATTACCGAATAGACTATACGTGCTGGGACGACCAGGCCTATGACAATGCTTCCGATTGCAGTCCGTTTGAAGAAACGAATCCGGCGTATATTTTTGACGTGCCTGAGGCCGATCTGGACGACCCCATTCTGTTGGAGTTGGTTGAGCTCATCACAGCCGATGAGTTTGAGGAAGACGACTTTCCGATCGACGCCAAACCGATCAGCATCGGCGAGGTCCAAACGCGCTCCATTGAGGCGAATAATGAGAGCGATTGGGCGACGTTCACACTAAGTCAAGCCACGGACGTCGAGATCCTCGCGCGTGCCGCCCGACGCAATACCGCGCCGCGCATGTATTTAGCGCAAGCTGGAGATCTGACCGACGTAGAAGACGCGGCCGATGTACTGGACGATGACGAACTAGAGAATATGGAGTTGGCTGCGATCCGAGTACCTTCACTGCCCGCCGGCGATTATGTGATCAGAGTCAGAGGCACAACCGACATCACTATATTATCGTCCTACACATTGAGTCTGAACCCGCCGTCAGACGATGAGGAACTGTGTTTTCCAATCCCTGCCAAGCGCGATAGGTTTGCGATCGTGTGTCTCTAGCCGGTGCGATAGACATAAAACGCTGTCTAATTCGGCATTAATCGCGGTCGGGGTCGTCCAAAGTGCACACGGAGTATCGAGTGTTTCTTTCTGTTCGTGTCCAAATCGACAGTAATTAAAGCGTACTTTCCTTTACTTTCGCTCGATCCAACAATTCTAGCGCGTTTCCAAGCCAAGAAGCGTCTTCCAACTCAAATGAGTAGGTTGATCTTCCCTCAATCCTTGCAATATAAAATGAGATCGGTCCGCCGTTCAATAGAACGTCAATGAATGTATTCCAGTCCTCTTCTCGATGCGCTTCTAAGAAAATGCGATCATTATAGTTGGTCCCAAAAAGCTTAAGTATTTCGCCAGAGCCTGCCTTCACCCTAATCGAGTAGCTATCCACAATGCTACTATACTTCTTAACTGGATGATTCCTGCCGTATTCAAAGAGCATGATGGCCATAAAGTTTCCATCTTTAAGATCGTGAGCATCTAGCCCCTCGATTGCAAATTTAACAGTCAGGTCAGAATTAGTCGTTGCGCTATTGCTGAAAGTTCCTGTAATCGGTGCTGTGTTCGTAATATACCCGCTTCCCGTCGGGTCTCCAAACTCATCAACATAGTGTTTTATGTCCCACATCCCAGTGTTGTTCAGGTTTGCAATCCGCCTTTGTTCGTCCAACCCCTCCTTTATGGTTTTCGTCAGCTGTTCTAAAGGTACATCCTCTAGGTTGTGAGAATGGCGAGCAATAAGCTCATTAACAAAGCCGTTGGCCTCCTGCCAATTCTCATCATTAATCGCCTGATTCAGCTTGAGAGTTAATCGATTTTTGCCGTTTAGCACTTCATCAAGCTCTTTCTTGACGGCTTCCAGCTCTGCGACAACTTCGTCATGCTCCGATTGCGGTACACAACCTGCCATCCCGACTACTAGCGTCGAAAGGACTAAAAGGGTAGTTTTGGTGATCTTCATAGTCAATTTTTAGGGTTAACCATTCGACGAGATGGAGTGCTCACGTTTGGAGCGAATCCAAGATTCTACTGTACTTTAGACCGTTTGTTACTCCCCAGCAATCAGCTTAAGGAGGATGTTTGGTCTTAACGCTCATTGAAATTGTGCGCAGTAACGGCGCAATCGTTTCCTCTTAATTTCATGGTTTACTGGAAAAAATCTTGTTCTTTTAGCCGTTGAACAGTCGAGACCTTCTGAATAAACTCAATTCGAAATCCATCTATTTCGATTCTTTAATAGCTCACCAGAGGTGCTAATGAATAACCAGCTCGAAACATCCATTTTGGAATTAGCAAAAATGTATCTCGACGAGATAAGGTCCATTGCGTCACAAAGTTCTTTTTCGCCAGGTTTTGTTGAGTTGGCTGCCGACATGGGGGTATCCCCTCAAG
>CAYGNS010000387.1:0-3236 GCA_964351295.1 uncultured Gammaproteobacteria bacterium | reverse complement strand
CAGCCCCAACACGCTCGTGCCGCGGGCAGTCATGTGAGTATCGCTACTCAGAAACCTAGCCCTGAAGTGATAAGCACCAATTTGAGGTCTAACCTACCCGCACAGTTGGCTTTACGCGTTAAAAGTGGAACTGAGAGTCGAGTCATAATGGACGAACAGGGAGCAGAAACGCTGAATGGTAAGGGTGATGCGTTCCTTAAGTCTGAAGGGAAATTAACTCGGGTACAGTGTGGGATGTATAAAGATCACTGAGTAACCATTAGATTTCTAGGCTCAAAGATAATTTTGATACTATGAAGTTCCTTTGGGGGAAGAGCGTCAACATCTCTGGGCGACCCTAGTTGAATTATGAATGCTTATTATTAACTTGAGTGACAAAATGGATACCTACCTAGATATTTTGCCGGAGGGCACCACTGCAATTGCGGTTAAGACAAAAGGTCACAATTTTGACATAAATTTCGAGGGGATTTCGTCGACAGGTTGCTGGGTTGTTACCAAAGAAAGAATAGACGATTACGTTATTGTTTTTCACGAAACACCAAATGGTAACGATGTTTATCTAGGAGAGTTTCTCGGCAAAAACAAAGAAGAGTTTACGGAGCGCCAAGGAAAGAAGTACCCTAGATATCGAATTTTCATGAGGGAGCTTCGTTTGGTATTAACGACGAATCAAACGTGGACATCATACGTAGATAGACCAAGTGGTGGTTTTGAACGAATCTACCTCAAGAATACTGGTGAGTTTCAACCAGTGATTTTGGATCCCAATTCTTCTGAAGCCGAAGAAGGTTACATGAAAGACTCGGTTCGCATGTCTGGCACGCGAGATCGAACACTGGCTAGCAATAGAAAGAAGAAAGACAACTATACATGCCAAGCATGCTTCAACAAATATTTAGTGAATGGTAAGTACGTTATCGACTGTCACCATCTAAAGCCAATTGCGTTGGGGAAGAGAAAAACTAAAATCGAGGACCTTGTATCGTTATGTCCAACCTGCCATCGCATAAGTCACACGAGAGTGCCACCGTATGATTTAGACGAGCTAAGAAAATTGGCAAAACACCAAACGCAAAAAGAGAAAATCAACGAGTCATAGGCTCTAATTACGCAAATCGCAGAACAAGAACTTATATGGTTTTCGGCATGACAGGCGAATCCCTGATAATCGCATCTAGCTGTGCTGGGGTTAGTTCTTTCGTGAACTCTAGCTCAACTCGGTCCCAAAGGAGCAACTTGTCAGGAATCTTTTGACTTATTGCTGAACGAACAGAAGTAATGTACAACCGCCGGTTGGACGCCGTGGTCCTTTCTTGTACCTGTAGGTAAAAATCAGTGGATTTCACTAATGCATGAAGAAAGGGGGTCATTCCTTCTTGGAATCAAAGGGGTCAAAGCCCTTTAATCTCACAGAGGCGACTTAAACAAAGTTTGAAAATAAATAAAGACGAAAATCGTTATCTTATTGCTACTTTCTGGCGCAGTGGTTGCAGTCGGGGTGCTTCTGCTACAAAAGAGAGGATCAGCTAACAATCTAACCTACGGGAATCAATTCCAGATACCCATCGGTGGGCTAGAAGAAGGGTGCGAGGAGGATATTAAAATTAACAATCAATCTGAAGATATTGTCTCTCAGTATTTGGTTACGATCTGTGCCGGAAGAGAGGACCGACATCAAATCAGAGTCGTGGTGCAAGACAAAGAACGTAATCGACCGCGAAAAGTTGTTACTACGGACATAGTGCTTTTAACTAAGGCGCCGAGTTTTTCTAAAGTACGTTTGATGAATGAGGAGGGGTCACTCATTAAATTATTTTTGCCTGAGAACATGTTTTTTAGAGAGGAATTTAACAGTGATTACAACCTAAAGGTTTTTTACACCGACTGAGACTGAATCACACTGAGAGCATTAAGTAAATCAAGCATACGGTTCGTCGGGCGCAGCGTTTTCGGTTGCGGGGTCGGTGAGTCGTCGAATCGTTAGGGCACAGCGTTGCTCGATCAAGGTGTTGATTTGCTCAACCACAGCATTGTTAGCAAAATTGCCCTCGGGGGATGACTGGAGCGTGCGCGCCGTTGCTGGTAGTAACTTGGCTAATTCAAGAATGCGCCGTTTCGCTTGAGCCTTGGTAAAGCCTACGGCTTCGGCAAACTGATCCCAGTGCCGAGCCTGAACTTCGCTGAACTTGTACTTGCTGCCGATTTTCATCGCCATCTTCGGCGTTAGTGTTGGGTACACGGCCGTCGAGAGCATGTCGTAACACGGCGCCAGAACGGTGCCTTTGCCTGAGTAGAGCAGAGAGAAATTTTTGGCATGCGCATCATGATTGCCAATCAACGCGTTAAAGATCACGTAATCGAGCAGGCGCAGAACGTGCGGGGCACTGGGGCGGGTTGCATTGCGTATCAGGTTAAAGCATTGTGCGAGGTCTGGCCCCCCTTCATTCTGGTACTTCATTTCTGGCACCACCCCCAGCGCTTGGCAGAAGTCTTCTTGATGAACTCTTCGGCGGTGCCCTTGCGGATCAATCAAGCGGTCGTAACGCTCAACCAGCAGAAACGAGCGACCCATCACCGCATAAATTTTTGACGGTGCCGGATTGAGGAGCATGGCATCAGCCAGCGCCATGCAAAATCCTTCGTTGATCACGCTGTCTTCAACGGCATGGATCGGCGGTTTAAGGATGTGGGTGCTCGGGGTGCCATTGCGTGGTAGGCCGATGCAAGAACCATCAAATACGACTGGCAACTTGTCTTGGGCACCAGCCAAAGAAAGCCGCAAACCGTCTGTGCCTGCCAGCATGGGGCGACGCGGCAATTCATCAAGCATGGCAACTACTTCCTCTTCGCTCAGCCATGTAACGCTATCGCTTTGGTTAGGTTCAAGCAGAGTTTGTTCTGGCTCAACAAACGTTACAGCCCCGGCGCACTCGCCGCCGATGTGGGTCAGCAGCGCAAAGTCGTTTTGGTCAGACACCTGAAATTGCTGCGTGAGCAAACGGCGCATCTGCCCTTCAGGTAAAAGACCCGCAAAGAAGGGCCGCGTTTTACGATCGTCGAACGCCTCCACTTGCAGTGGCAGCGAGGCGGACAAGGCCGTTGCGTCTTTGCGTGATAGCCAATCGGGGGCGTAGCAAAAGTTGAGCCGCCCATCAACTAGCCACAGCGTGCCGACATGATCGGCAAAAAGCCAAACTTCAAGCTCATGCGCCACTGTTGCCGCTCTCGTGATG
>CAYGNS010000386.1:0-3244 GCA_964351295.1 uncultured Gammaproteobacteria bacterium | reverse complement strand
GCGCTTCATAAGGAGTGTCGTCGTACTCCTCTTCATTGTTGTCGTAGAGAACATCCTCGGGCACGACAGTGCAGATTGCACCTAGAAATCCGGGCGCTTTGGCTAAATTACGTTCGATCTGCATTAGGACCGGATGTGGCGCGACATTGGGCTTAAATCCATCCACCAAGCGAAAGTAAAAGCCCATCCTATCTTGGTGGCGCGCAATAATAGAGGCCTTAATGGGCGGCATATCGACCAGCACGGGGATCAGAATCGAAGCTTGCTCGCGATAATCCCACCTTTGGGTATCCATGGGTGTCTCAATAAATAAATTGCGCATGCGCATCTCTCTGTTTTGTACTGAGACGGTAAATTCACCCTCGATTGCGCCCTTTAAGTCACGTTTGTTTAGGATTGAGTGTTCTTCATAGGCCATTGTTTGCTTGTCATAATACCCCAACCAGGAGGCGTTCTCGGAGCTGCGGCCCTCCGTTCGCGCGATATACTCGCGGCCAATGACCTTGTCCATTTCCTCGAAGGTCTTGGAACCTTCTATCTTGCCGATCACTTTGATATTAGTGTTCTCAATGAACTCTTCGGCCTCTTTATCTTCATCCAAGCCCTGATAGCTCTGTACACCGACTAACGTCGACCAGCCTAGACTTCGACCTTGTGTCACGGTAATGGCCATGCCGGGTATCGAGATGTATTTATACTCATCCATGATGTTGAGTGATGGGACACCGCCTTGATACACCAAATCCCGCTGAAACTCATCGGCGGTACCTTCAAGCCGTGCGCTAATACCACGGCCCAACGCCTGCTTCTTACCAAACAAGTCGATTTTGCCCAGCATTCGCAGTTCATCGACCGTATTCTGTAATGAGGGTAAGATGCTGATCAAAATGCGATTACGACGAACCACGTCATCGTAGCTGATATCCCCGTATTTGACGCCGTAGAGATAGCCAAAAGTGCCTGTGAGCGTTGCCAAGCCCCGTTGGCAATAACTGGCTGCATAGCCGAACTGGTTGCGTGCATCGGCTGTTTGGTTTTTAGGATCTACGCCTCGTTGTACACCCGCAATCGCGTGAATAAAGCGGTCCATCTCTAATCGGATAGGCTCATCTAGAAACTCGTTTCCGGCCAGCTCCAAGCATTTTTCAAGGGTCATGTACTCTCGAAATGTGCTCCACGATAGATCGACCTGGCCTCGATCTCTGAGGTTAACCAAGCATTCTGTGAGGACTTTCGCCAGCGTGATTGCGTTGTCCGCAAAAACCGCATTCGAGCCGCCTTCGTTTTTGGGTAACAGGGAAAGGAGTATGTTAGCTACTTCCTTCGCGTCACCATTTTGCGTTGGGTTTGACGTGTTGGTAGTCGCGTAATAATCATCACCATCATTATCAACCGAAGGCCTTATGTAGTTACAGATTAAGACGTCATCCTCGCGACCGAACCGCTTGGCTATCCAATTCATCTTAAAGGCCGCCTTCGCATCGCCCTTAGGGTCAACGAACATCATTCCGTTACCACCAGCGCAAAGAAAGTTGTACGCCACGGTCACTAAAAACTCAGTTTTACCGCTGCCGGTTGTGCCGGTCGTTAAACAGTGCTGCAGAAAATCCTTAAAGCTAAACCAGACCTGCTTGTCGGTGTCTTTCTCAACGCCTAGAAACACATCTCCTTCCGGCGGTCCAAAGGACATCGCTCCGCCCGGCCTGCGATAATTGGGATCCTCCTTAAAGGGGGCGCCACGGGGCAAGCGATTGGGCAACACGGGAGCTTCACCATACGTCGACGCCGCCAAGCTGACATAGACCGCGGTCACCACAATAATGATCTCCCAGAGGGCGACGGCCCACCAGGCCGCAATCAAACTCACTGCCATTGTGCAGAGAATCACCGCTGGTTGGCTTAAAAAGTCCCAGATGATCGCGCCTGGGGTTCGAGGGTCACGGGTGACCTCCGTTTTAGCGCGAAAATCTTCTCTTTGCAGCCCGCGAGTTTGATGTTGTAGATGCTTCATCAGACAAGATTAGGATTAAACTCGCTGTGTGTCGATACTGAAAACCAGGGGACTTTTTCCCAACATTTAAGTGTTGTTTCGCAGCGCTCGCGATCCCAGAATAGGGTTATGACTCTCTACCATGCTAATCAATACAACGTAATGCCTAACCGAGTTTTGCCGGCAGACGTCATCCTCAATGCAACCCAAACGCCGTTTCGGGATACCGAGCGATCTTTGCGGTGTCGTTGTCCTTATTGCCAGTCGGGCTCCGGAATCTGGACCAAGGAATATGTCCAGTTTCGGTGTTTTGACTGCAAAGAGCAGTGTTTAGCGTCCGACTGGTTTACGTTACACGCCATTTCAGTTGAGGCACAAATCGCATTGATCGATAGCCTCGATCCGAACGAGGTGGCGGCCAAGCTCTATCATCGGTGCATCTTTGCTGACGGTCAGGCCAAACGCTGGTGGGGGCGAACTCGCGCATTGGAAAGGGCGATCGTGCAGACGTTTGAACTCGGGTTTTCCCCAAAGCATGGTCGCTTGCTCTCTCAATTACTGACAAACGAGGGTCAGATCGCGTACATCGAAGCAGGACTCTTAGGAGAGAATGAGCGCGGTGTGTATGATTTCTTTCGGGACAGGATCATCTTCCCAGTCCGAAACAACGAAGGCCGCGTTGTAGGTTTCTCCGGCAGAGTGATCGACAATGCTAAGAGTCCCAAGTACATCAATACGGCCCAAAACGCACTGTTCGATAAAGGATCTGAACTCTACGGCATGAATCTGGCCCACGCAGCGATTGTCGAGGCGGGTGAGGTATACGTGTTTGAAGGATATATGGATGTCATTCAGGCTCACCAACAGGGCATGCTCAACACTGTGGCCGTCATGGGCACTGCGCTGACAGAAGCGCATTTATGTTACTTAGCGACAATAGCACCGCGCATAATCGTAATGATGGATGGTGACAGGGCAGGGTTGTCGGCGTCGCTCTCGAATCTGGGTAGGTTGGGTTCACACCCACACTCACACAAGCTGCGCTTTGCCGCTTGTCCGACCGGTCACGACCCAGACTCATTGCTACGCACAGTAGGAGCAGACGCCTTGAAAGCGTGCGGTGCGGCCGCGCTCGATCCAGTTGAATTTGTCCTCGCGAATGAAACGTTTCGCTATGACGCTCAATCGATTACCGGCGCTGCATTAAGATTAAGTGCCATCAAACCTCTGTGGCGTAGCGCACCCGTATCATCC
>CAYGNS010000385.1:0-3259 GCA_964351295.1 uncultured Gammaproteobacteria bacterium | reverse complement strand
ATCTGATCCAGCGAGCATGCAAACGCAGGCGCGCCGCGACGGCAACGATTGGGTGCTTAATGGCGCGAAAATGTGGATAACCAGTGCGGAATACGCAGGCGTATTCGTGGTGTGGGCGGTGACCGATGCGACCGCGCCCAAAGGCAAAGGGATTTCCTGCTTTTTGGTTGAGCAGGGTACGCCCGGGCTAACGATTGAGCGCGGCGAAGAAAAAATGGGCCAAAGAGCGTCGTCAACTAATCGGGTGGTATTTGACGAGTGCCGTATACCTGCTTCGGCCTTGATGGGGCGCGAAAACGATGGGTTTAGAATTGCGGTCTCCGAATTAGCGGGGGGGCGAATTGGCATCGCTTCGTTGGCGTTAGGTGTTGGCTCAGCCGCGATGGACTATGCACGTGACTACATTAAAGAACGCGAGCAGTTTGGCAGCAAAATTGCGCAATTTCAGGGACCACAATGGATGGTGGCTGATGCCTATACGCAACTTGAGGCGGCGCGCTTGCTTACCCTGCACGCAGCGCAGCTCAAAGAGCTCAACAAGCCATTTGGCAGTGCGGCCTCAATGGCCAAGTTGCACGCGAGCGAAACAGCCAATGCAGCGTGCTATACCGCCATTCAATTAATGGGTGGGGTCGGCTACAGCAGTGAATACCCTTTAGAACGCTTGGCGCGAGACGTGCGGGTAACGTCTATTTACGAAGGCACCAGCGAAGTGCAACGCGTAATTATTGCGCGCGAATTGCTCGGTAAGTGAAGTTAGGCTACTTCTGTTAAGTCCAAAGTAAGGGTACAGCTAAGGCGGTCAGTAAGAGCTTCAGCACCCAATCAAATTGGGCTGGCGGTGTTTTGAGTAGGATGGTTTTGCCGATCCAAGTGCCGATCAAGCCCATGATTAGCATGGCGCCGATCAGCCCGAGGTACGGGTAGAAACTAAATCCGAGAACACCAAAAGCCAGCACTTTCAAGCCATGTTGCACCAGCACGCAAGCTGAGTTCGTGGCGACAGTATTGGCTGGCGCTAATTGCAGGGTGCGGATTATGCTCAAAACCAATGGTCCCGTGGCACCCACCAACATGGTCAGGAAAGTCGTAATTGCGCCGCCTAGCGCTAGTGCGCTGCGCGAAGCGGAGCTTTGTACTAGTTTGGGGCCCCATACCGAGTAAAGAATAAATAGGCCCAGAAGTGGTCGCAAAATGGTGCCTGGCAGGCTAATTGCTAAGTATCCCCCAAAGGCTGCACCGATGACCGCGCCAGCCGCAAAGGCAGCGAGGATGGGCCAATTCAAGTACTGTATTAATAGCGCTGTGCGGCTCACATTTGCGCCTAATTGCACTACACCGTGTACGGGGATGATGGCGGACGCAGGCAGTACCAACGCCATTACGGCAAGCAAGAGAGTGCCTCCTCCTATTCCCAGTGCTGCGGTCATGAGAGCACTGATGAAGCTAGTTGCAATCAGTAAGGCCGTCGTTGGCTCAGCGAACAATGTAAGGATTGGCTCGAGGGCGTCCATTTTTAACGGGGTGGGTGTCGGTGGCTTTACTGTACTCTAGCCTTCTATGCACTACGCGTCTGTACTAGCCCAATAAGGTCAGCCAGTTGGATAGGCTGGCCTTATTGGCTTTGACGCTAGAAGTTCCGCGTAATTGGGAAGGATTTAGGTGAGCTAATTATTCTCCTTTAGCTCCTCGGGCATCGCGTTCAGAGTCCTCCACCTCGGTTGCTTCATCCGCATTTGTATCAACATTCTCTTTACCAATCGATTCGTAAAACGCTTTGTCGCGGTCACTGTTGGCTTCGGCGATTACATAGGCGCGAACCGCTTCGGCGGTTGACGGGTCGAGAATGCCTGCAAAGCTCGGCATGCCGTAGCCGCTAAGCGCACCCGAGAGCACAACCGTTTGCCAAGCGTCTGGCGCGTTGGTAACGGAAGAAACACGCAAACTCGGTATCGATCCGTAAGAATACGCTTGATCGCCATGACAAACAGCACAGCGGTTGGCATAGGTGGCTGCGCCCAGCGCTAGAACCTCTTCGCTTACCTCTAATGGGGCAGGCGGTAAGCGATTACTCAGTTCGTCATTACTAAACTCTGGTAGCTCGGCGGTGCCGCCCAATTTAAAGACCATGATTCGGCCACCATCCGGGCGGCTACCACTGGGTAACACGCCGCCAATTCCTAACACATAAGATCCGCCCCAGCCGGCCGCTACCGCCACGTATTGCTCGCCGTTAATGGCATAAGTGATGGGTGCTGCGACAATGCCCGTTTGACTAAAAAATCGCCATAAAGCTCGGCCATCGCGTGCGTCATAGGCTGCAAAGTGGGCGTCGGCTGTGCCTTGAAAGACCACATTGCTTTTGGTGCTCAATACCCCACCATTCCAGGGCCCTTGATGCTCCACACTCCATGCGGCTTCCTGCTTAATGGGGTCCCAAGCAATTAGTCGCCCTTTCACCATCGACTTGAGCGCCGTAAACGTGGCGCGGTCAGTGGGCAGCATGGCAAATTGAAAATTGGTGCCCGTGTTCCACACACCAGGGGTGTATTCATAATCGGCCAAGTCACCATATACCCAAGGCGTTTCTTGTGCGGGTATATACACCAAGCCCGTTTCAGGGCTGAAGGACATGGGCATCCAATTGTGCGCGCCCAAAGAGCCCGGTAGTTGAAATACAGGCTCTTGCTCAAAGTAGCGTACGCCCGGCACTTCTACAGGACGCCCCGTCTCAGGATCAATATGCGTGGCCCAAGTAACGGGCACAAAATTTTTGGCCGAGATAAATTCACCCGTGACCCGATCCAATACGTAAAAGAAGCCATTTTTAGGGGCTTGCATAATCACTTTACGCGTTTGGCCCTCGATCTCAAGATCGGCCAAAATCATGTGCTGCGTGGCCGTGTAATCCCAAGATTCTGCTGGGGTGGTTTGGTAGTGCCAAATGTAATCGCCGTTATTTGGATTGAGCGCGACGATAGAGGATAAATAGAGATTGTCGCCGCCCTCAGGGCTACGAATGCCGTGATTCCACGGCGAACCATTACCCACACCAATATACAGCTGGTCTAGCTCTGGATCGTAAGCCATCGAGTCCCATACGGTACCACCACCGCCGGCTTGCCAATACTCACCTGTCCAGGTTTCGGCTGCTTTGGCCATCGCCCGATTTTCAAAGCCGTCAGCTGGGTTGCCCGGTACGGTGTAAAAGCGCCACAGCAATTCTCCTGTTTCCGCGCTATATGCGCTTACATAGCCG
>CAYGNS010000384.1:0-3272 GCA_964351295.1 uncultured Gammaproteobacteria bacterium | reverse complement strand
GTGTTTGTGCAAATAGGCTTACTACCCAACTCAGGCTTTTTAAAGGATGTGGTGGAGCTTACCGCGCACGGCGAAGTTAAAATCAATGAGCGTTGCCAAACCTCGGCCAAGGGTATCTTCGCGGCGGGCGATGTCACGACGGTGCCGTATAAGCAGATTGTAATTTCGATGGGTGAGGGCGCTAAAGCCTCGCTGGCCGCGTTCGAATATTTATTAACGCATAATGTGAGCGAGGCGGAACAGGTGCAGGCGGCCGCGTAACGCGCAAGCGACAGGCTCTGCGGAGATCGGTTTTCCCGCCGTCCTGCGCGCCGTCTTCCCCGCGAAGGCGGGGACCCAGACCCAGACCCATTTCCAACCTAGGTGCTAAATCATGGCCCCCGCCTGAGCGGGGGTGACGTTATTGGCCAACGCGGGAATGAGGAACGGGGCAGGAAAAACTGGTCGTCAGTCCCGCCTCTCACTCAAATATAGTCTCGCACCGCCTCACAGCTAAATTCCCACAGTTTTTCTGCTAATTCAACATCTTGACCATAGCGACTGGGTCGTTCTTCATTGGAATCGGCAAAGTACTTCCCGCTTACCGTGGCGAGTTCAGGTGCGGTGGCGACATAGCACTGGGTCGCGGCTCCCTGGGGTACGGTTTTACTGCCGACTATTTTGCCAACCATCCAACCAGTTACCGGATTGTTGAAGAGGAACCCTTGAACGCCGCCCATGCTGCGCCCGAGGTTGGTGCGAATGATACCCGGGTGTACAGCATTCGCGGTGGCTGTTGTGCTTTCCAAGCGTTTAGCCAACGCGACTGCGGTGAGTAAATTCGCGAGCTTTGATTGCCCATAAAATGGCCAGTCTTTATACCAACGAGAACCATCCAAATTATCAAACAAAATGCCGCCTAGAGGCGCCATCTTATGCGCGAGGCTGGATAGCATTACAATGCGACCTTGGGGGGCACGTTGCACCGATTCGAGCAGGTTGTGCGCCAAAATAAAGTGGCCTAGATGGTTGGTCGCAAATTGCAGTTCATAGCCATGCGCTAACTCTAATTTAGGCAAGGCCATAATGCCCGCATTGCAGAGTAAAACGTCGATAGGAATATCTAGCGCTCTAATTGCTTGGGCGCATGCATGCACAGACTTGAAATCGCTGAGTTCGCAGGCGAGCGTCGTGATCTTGCCTTTAACCGTCGCTGCGGCCGCATTGGCTTTGCTGAGAGTGCGTGCTGTGCCGATGATGTGAGCCCCGCGGCTCGCGAGCACTCGCATCGATTCTTGGCCTAGCCCCGAATTGATTCCAGTAATGACAATGTTTTTACCGCTTAGGTCGATGCCATTCGTTACGTCCTCGGCAGTACTGTGTTTATCAAAAGTGCTTTTAATCATGCTGGCCTCTTACTGGTCAATAAATCGGGGGGCTGGGCGTTAGTGCAACGTTTAACTCTCTTGCCTATTTACGGTAAACAAATACACGGATTTAAGCAATCCGCGAATGGTCACTGGAGCGTTAAACATTTTAGCCCGCTGAGCACTCAATCTAAACTCTGCTCTGGTATCATCCTTCGCGATAAAATGACCTTTCCAGAACAATTAAAGCGATGATTAGAAAATTTGGTTTCACCCTGCTGGCGCTGCTCGTGGTTGGCGTTGTGTTTGTGCTGGGGTTTACGCAGTATCACAAATCGCCTGAGTTATTTGAACCATCGGTTCTCGGCTTGTATCAAACTGAGCGCCCAGAGCTCGATCCCGATAGTGCGCGTACCATTGCTGCGGGTCAAATCATTGGCGTGCGTGATGCGTATAACACACAGGCGTGGGTGGGTATTCCGTACGCCGCTGAGCCTATCGGGGCTTTGCGGTGGAAAGCCCCGCGACCAACTGAGCCTTGGGAAGGGGTTTTTGCGGCGAATCAAATGGGTGATCCTTGCGTACAGTTTTGGGGTTCGCTCGCGGGTGTGGATGGTGAGTCCGGCCAAGTGGTCGGTTCGGAAGACTGTCTAACTTTGAATGTGTGGGCACCCGAAGCCATTGTCGCTGACACAGAGGTGCCGCAGGCGCGCTATCCGGTGATGGTGTGGATTCACGGTGGTAGCAATGATTCAGGTACGGCCAATCTATATCAGGCGCATCATTTAGCGGGTGCGCAAAAAGTGGTGGTTGTTGGCGTCAACTATCGGCTGGGTATGTTTGGCTGGCTCAGTCATGATGCTTTGCGCGCCACGGCGGATTCGCCAGAAGATGCATCAGGTAATTTTGGCACATTGGACTTAATCCAAGCTCTGCGATGGGTGCAGACCAATATCGAGCAATTTGGTGGCGACCCGAGCAATGTCACTGTCTTTGGTGAATCAGCAGGGGGGCGCAATGTGTATTCTTTGTTGGCATCGCCGCTGGCTAAAGGGCTGTTTCACCGAGCGATTGCGCAAAGTGGTTCCACCGATACGACTAAATTGAGTTTGGCCGAAAATTTTGCAGATCAACGAACAACGCAAAGGGAAGCTGGCTTACGCAATAGTTCCAACGAGCTATTCACGGCGGTGCTCGCCAAACAGTTCCCCGCTGACGACGAAGCGACGCTGCGCGAACGCCTTGCTGATATGCCCGCTGACGAACTACTCAAATTATTGCGAGACCATTCTGCGGCCGACCTCATGCAGGTCGCGGCGGCGAACTATGGCCGCCCTGCTACGCTTGGAATGGCTAATGTCTTACGTGATGGCTATGTATTGCCACAAGAGTCAATTCAAACGCTTTTGCAGGACCCGTCCCGCTACAATGCGGTGCCATTGTTAACGGGCTCAAATCGTGATGAAAACAAGTTGTATATGTACCGAGACCCGCAATACGTTGATATGAAATTGGGCTTTATCCCAACGATCAAAGACCCCGCACTGTATCAACGCGTGTCGCAAATTGTGTCTGACAATTGGAAAGCAGGGGCGGTCGATGAACCCGCCATCGCGTTGAACCAAAATGCTCAGCCAGTGTACGCCTATCGTTTTGAGTGGGACGACTTGCCCCCTAACTTGCTTGCGAATCTTGCGGAGCTATTGGGTTCAGCACATGGTTTTGAAATTAGCTACGTGTTTGGTGATTTTATCGGAGGCACACCGACTGAGGCGCTTGAGGGGCGTGGCAATTTGCCGCGCCGCAAGGCGCTCTCCTTGAGCATGATGGATTATTGGGCCGAGTTTGCCTACAACGGCGATCCGGGACGAGGCCGCTCGGGTGCCCAGCCGCTGTGGTCTGCTTGGAGCGATACGGGGAATAATT
>CAYGNS010000383.1:0-3282 GCA_964351295.1 uncultured Gammaproteobacteria bacterium | reverse complement strand
GGCTCTAATCGATGCGCAAGCCGATCAATGCTCGATGTTTATCGCCACCGACCACGAAGAAGTGGGCTCGGCGTCGACTAGCGGCGCGCAAGGACCGTTCTTAAAATCGGTGTTAGAACGTTTGAGTGAAGACGCGCAAGCCTTGAGTCAGCTCATCCGCAAATCGCAATTAGTGTCGTGCGACAATGCGCATGCTTTGCACCCCAACTATGCAGATAAACACGACCAGAACCATGGCCCCAAAATAAACCATGGTCCTGTTATAAAAATAAACAATAATCAGCGCTACGCTACGAGCAGTGTAAGTTCGGCGCGCTTTCAGCGACTGTGCCAACAGTCTAACGTACCATTTCAACAGTTTGTGGTACGGAGTGACATGAGCTGTGGAAGTACGATTGGCCCGATCATCGCGACAGTGTTAGGCATCGAGACCATCGACATCGGTGCACCACAGTGGGCGATGCACTCTGTTCGCGAAACCGCGGGATGCCTAGACTGTGATTACTTACACAAAGTGCTTAAACGCTTTTACCAAAGCGTTGAATAATCGCGATTGAGCGCCCAACACGGTTGCAATGCGGCAACTCGGAAGCAACGCAGCTAATTTGCGTTTAAAATAGACATTTGTTGGCGGAAAGATTATGCAACCAGAACTTCTGGAACAAGGCGTTAGCCTGTTAATTTACGGAATGGGCACGGTATTCGTGTTTTTAACCGTATTGGTGTTTGCCACAAAAGCGATGTCGGCATTGGTGCGAACGTTTGCCGACGATACCGCAGCGCCGATCGCAGAGAAGACTACGCGCCCGGCCGACAAACCGGCTTTGGGTATCAACGACGATATCAAAAGCGCCATCCAACAAGCTATCGCACTGTACCGTCAGAAACATTAGCTTGCCCAGTTGCCAGCAGCGTCCGCCTGATGCAGGGCTGACTACATCGGCCACGATGGCGTTATCGAACTCAGGAGTGAGCAAATACGCTTCATTCACTTCACACTAAAAAGAATTGTTAAGCTCCACGCTCATTAGTTGGTCGAGCACACGATCTAGCAGGTATTTGAACATGGCATCTAAAAAACTTGGCATAACTGAAGTGGTCTTGCGCGACGCACATCAATCATTGCTCGCAACGCGTATGCGCATCGACGACATGCTGCCAATTGCCGAAAAGCTGGATGCTATTGGCTATTGGTCGATGGAGTCTTGGGGCGGTGCCACGTTTGATTCGTGCATTCGCTACTTGGGCGAAGACCCATGGGACCGCATTCGCGAGATAAAAGCGGTGATGCCTAATACACCCCAGCAAATGCTCTTGCGCGGGCAGAACCTGCTCGGTTATCGGCATTACTCCGACGACGTTGTGCAAAAATTTGTAGAGCGCTGTGCCATCAACGGGGTAGATGTATTCCGCGTGTTCGATGCCATGAACGACATGCGCAATATCACCACCGCTCTACAAGCCGTGCGCAATGTGGGCAAGCATGCGCAAGGAACGTTGTCGTACACCGTGAGCCCAGTGCATAAAACTCAGCTGTGGTTGGATATGGCGCGCCAGTTAGAAGATGCCGGCGCACATTCTATCTGTATAAAAGATATGGCCGGCTTACTGAAGCCCTACGTAGGCTTTGAGTTGGTAACGCAGCTAAAGCAGACGGTGGACATTCCTATTCAACTGCACGCACACGCCACCACCGGCTTGTCGACCGCCACCATCATGAAATGCGTCGAGGCAGGCATAGACAATGTGGATACCTCCATTTCGTCAATGTCGATGACCTATGGGCACTCCGCGACCGAATCAGTGGTCGCGATTTTTGCCGACACCGAGCGCGACACTCAGCTCGATGTAGTTAAATTAGACGAGATTTCCGCCTATTTTCGAGAAGTACGTAAAAAGTACGCGGCGTTTGAAGGCTCACTGAAAGGGGTGGATTCGCGCATTCTGGTGGCACAGGTTCCAGGAGGAATGCTCACCAATATGGAGAGCCAATTGCGCCAGCAAGGCGCGCTCGATAAGTTTGACGAGGTGCTGACAGAAATTCCCCGTGTCCGTGAGGACCTCGGTTTTATCCCGCTGGTACCCCCCACGTCACAAATAGTTGGCACGCAAGCGGTGATTAACGTGCTGCTTGGTGAACGTTACAAAACCATCGCCAAAGAGACAGCTGGCGTATTACGCGGTGAGTATGGCGCCACTCCAGCGCCCGTCAATGCAGAGCTGCAAGCACGTGTGCTCAACGACGGCGAAGAGGCCATTTGTTGTCGACCCGCCGACTTGATCGAGCCTGAGATGGAATCGCTGATCACGCAATTTAAGTCGGTGGCAAAGAGCGAGAAGCTCGAAACCAAAGACGGTGACGATTTTATCGACGACGTGCTGTGCTACGCCCTGTTTCCACAGGTAGGCTTGCATTTTCTTAAACACCGCACGCAAGCCGATGCCTTTGAACCCGCACCCAGCGCCGCGGCCAATACCCCAACTACCAGCTCTAACGACTCGACCGACAACGTGTACACCGTTAACGTGAATGGCGCAGACTACGTGGTGAAAGTGACCCCCGGCGGCGATATTGAATCAATTGCCGGAATATCCGAAACAAGCCAAGCAACCGCGACTAGCCCTTCGCCAACCTCTTCACCGATACCTTCAGACAAGAGCCTAGCGGTAAAGGCCCCGCTAGCGGGCAATGTAATTAAAGTTGCCAAAGCGGTAGGCGACCGGGTGGCAGAAGGCGAAACCTTGTTCATATTGGAGGCCATGAAGATGGAGACCAATATTAGTGCACCGCAAGCCGGTGTGATCGTCTCGATCTCCGCGGCCGCTGGTGATCGCGTATCCGTGGGTGATGTACTCATGCAAATCAATTAGTTGTCACGAGCAGCACATATGGATAATTTAAATTCACTCTGGTTGAGCTCAGGCTTGGCGCAGCTCGAAGCCAACCAAGCCTTTATGATGCTCATCGGTATGGGTCTGCTGTTCTTGGCCATCCGCAAAGGCTTCGAACCCTTACTGCTCGTACCCATTGGCTTTGGCACGATCCTAGCCAACATTCCAGGTGCCGGTTTTGATGCCGCGCCCATTTACGATGCCATTGGCAACTTACAATCGCCCGGCGGGCTGCTGTACTACATCTACCATGTGGGCATCGAAACCGGATTATTCCCGCTCATCATCTTTATGGGCGTGGGTGCGATGACCGACTTTGGCCCCGTACTTGCCAACCCCAAAACCTTATTGCTGGGCGCAGCGGCGCAAGAGGGCATCTTCACTACGGTA
>CAYGNS010000382.1:0-3299 GCA_964351295.1 uncultured Gammaproteobacteria bacterium | reverse complement strand
GACAAAGCGAGTGTGGTAACGGACCATATCGAGCGCTTTACCGCCGACGGAATTTTGCTCCAATCGGGTGAAAGGCTAGCGGCTGATATTATTGTTACGGCCACGGGCTTAGATATGCTGTTCTTAGGTGGTATGGATGTTGTGGTCGACGGCAAAGTGAATCAGCCCAACGAAGTATTTATCTACAAAGGGTTTATGTGCAACGATACGCCCAATATGTTCGCGAGTGTGGGCTATACCAATGCGTCTTGGACTTTAAAGGTGGATTTAACGAACAAGTATGCGTGTCGATTGATCAACTATATGCAAGCCAACGGGCACCGCTATTGTGTGCCCCGGGTCTCTAATGACATTCAAGCGACACCGCTGCTAGACCTTGATTCAGGCTATATAAAACGTGCCGCCCACCGTTTTCCTCAACAAGGTTCGCGCGCCCCTTGGAGACTGTACCAAAATTATATTTTTGACAAGTTAAGCCTTAAGTTCTCTCCCGTTCGCGATGGTGCGATGGAGTTCTCTTAAACTGCTAGTTTAAGTTAGACTCAAGCCAAACCTAACCCAAGCCTAAACGAAACTATGCCGATGTCTGTTCACACCCGCTTTCATAATGGTTTAATTGCCAGCGCTGCAGCACTGGCGATTGGCTTGGCATGGTTTGATGTAGCGCCCTATTTTGGATATGCCAAGGCCGTAACGACCTTACTAATATTGCTGTTTTTTACGCGTTTTGCGCAAGGTTTCAGCCGCTTGGAATTCGGTCTGGCGATTGCTGCTTTGCTGTTTTGCTTAGGCGGAGACATTGCCTTGTTGTCTGATGAGCGCTTTTTGCTCGGACTATGCAGTTTCTTGCTCGGCCATCTATTGTTCATTGTGTTATTTGCGCGCTTGGCGGGCGGTTCGATCAGTTGGGTTGGCTTGATTCTGGTATTTGCTGCAACCTCTGGCTACTTTATTTATATATCCGCTGGTCTAGCCGGTATGGCCCTGCCGGTGGCTGCCTATGTGACGGTCATCTCGTTGATGGCTGTGTGGGGCATTAGTCTACATAAGCGCTTCGGTCAAATCGGTAGTCGCTTGATTATGTTCGGCGGTTTACTGTTTCTCGTTTCCGACGGTGTGTTAGCCTACAACCGTTTTGTCTCTCCCGCAGAGATCTTTCACCCCATTGTTTTGTTGACTTATTGGTTATCGTTAACCCTCATCGTTAACGGCCTCGTTAAGCTCAAGCAACGCTAGGATTTACTCCAGAAACACCTACGTTGCGCAGCGCAAATGCCTCGCATAATCGCGCTGACGCATTTATCCGCCGTCTAAGTCATTTATCTGGCTTCTATGTCATTCCCACGCAGGTGGGAATCCATTACCTCTCCCTCAAACTCTGGTTATATTGAGTAGCGTTCAGCTTTGGTTAAGCTGTACTGCGGTCAAATACACGGGTGTTAAACTGTGTTAAACGCAATTTAATGTGGCTGCAATCCGTTCTAGTAGTGTTACATTTTCTGGGGTTGTGGAGTTTGGGTACTGAGGGTAGCTTTCTATGAACACAAAAGTTTTAAGAACAAAGTTTGCGCTAACAACCACTGCGATGTGGGTTGGGTTGAGCTTTGTCTTGCTGTGCAGTGTAGCGCTGGCGCAAGACGCAGCGGTCGCGCAAAGTGAGTTTGAGGAGTGTGGCTGGATGCAACGCAGCGAGCGCACTAGCGACGAACCATTAACCGAGCAAGAACTCATTGCCTTGCGCGAGCAGGAGATTGAGCAGTTGGTGAATCAATCAGAACATTGCTTGGCGCAGAGTTCAGGCGGGAGAGGTGACGGCGGTGGCGGTGCCAATAGTCAGGGCGGTGGCAGTGGTCAGGACGGTGCTGATAGCGCCGGGTCGGGCAAGGGCGCCGCAGGTGAAGACGCCGGCGCAGCGCCCAACCCATCTCCCAGTCAATCACCTAGCACCCAATCAGCCAGTTCGAACGCACTCGCCGAGGGCGAAACGTCAATCGCTTCCAGCGATCCAAAAGGCACCTATCGATCTTTGCCTACGGCCACGGCAAACCAATCCGATAACGCTGACACAGCGCAGGCTAGCTCAGCGCCTGAAGATCCAACCGTAACGGGTACGGGCATTGGTGCGCCGCGAGCACAATACGAAACGGCTGACAACAAAGAGCGCCTCCGTCAGCAGCTTAAAGCGAAGATTGCGGCAACGGATGATCCGGAGTTGAAGAAAAAGCTGCAAGAGCGCTTAGATGCGTTAAAGTGAGCTCTACACTCTGTTCTCGGCCCGAAATAAATCCTAACTATTGGAAATCAGTATGTATAAACAGATAAGCATCTTATCGATATTGCTCTTTTTAACCGCGTGCGCAACCACGCAAACGGGCAACAATGGTCAGTATCGGGTTGGTCCACAGTCGAGCAAAGTGGCTGCTGCGCAAGATGCGCCAAACCAGTTGGTGGGCGACGGCTTGCAAAAATTAAGTGTCATCGTGCCCATAATGAACCCCAATTTACCCGAGGACTCCGACGACTACGAGAAGTTGGGAATTTGGCCAGAGTTGCGCTATGCGGAAGCTAATCGCTTTGCACATCTGATGAAGGTGTCGTTGGATAAAACCGCTCGTTTTGATGGAGTGCGCGTGTATCCCGATACGAATGCGACCGCTGGATTATACGTCATGGGTAAGATTCTAAAGTCGAACGGCGAAGATATCGATTTACAGATTACGGTGGTGGATATCAGCGGGCGCACGCGCATGCAAAAAACCTTTAAAAATCGCGTTAAGGAATACGATGTAAAAGATCCTCGCCAGCAAGGTAAGGATTTCTATGTGCCGTTTTTTGATGCCATCGCAGCTGAAATTGCGCAGATGCAAGCGAAGATCAAACCACAGGACCGCGCTAATTTAGATGTGCTTGAAACCGTGCGTTTTGGCGAGAGTATGTCGGCTGATTATTTTTCGAAATACCTGAAGGTGTCCCGTGCCGGCATTGTGAGCTTAGCTTATGCCCCCTCGCGAGACGATCCCATGATTAAAAATTTGGAGGCCGTGCGTATAAAAGATCAAATGTTTATTGATCAATTACAGGATGATTACGCCAGCTATGTAAACAAAATGGATGAACCCTACTTAGTCTGGCAAAAACAAGCTTTTGAGCTATCTAAAGAACAACGCGAAGCCAGTGCTAAAGCCACGACTAAGGCTATCTTTGGCACACTTGCAGCCGTCGCTGGGGCGGTCATCGCGGCCAATAATGACTCTGACAGCACCACTACGGAAGTCGGTTCTACAGCGCTTATTCTAGGT
>CAYGNS010000381.1:2078-3305 GCA_964351295.1 uncultured Gammaproteobacteria bacterium | reverse complement strand
GCAGAATGTTTTAAACCTGCAAGTGCAGGCCGATTACGAAGCGATTTTCACCCAAATCGAGGCGGACGCCAGCTTGACGGGCCTGATTTTTAAAAGTGCTAAACCAGGTTGCTTTCTTGCGGGTGCGGATATTTCGATGCTACAGAATATTAATTCTGAGCAACAAGCCTATGAGTCGTGCCAACTCTTACATGCTTTTTTTCAGAGGATTATTGATCTTCCCATTACTACCGTAGCAGCTATCGACGGTGTCTGTCTAGGGGGCGGATTAGAGATTAGCTTAGCATTTGACTACCGAGTGGCGAGCACGGCCAAAGCCACGCGCTTGGGAGTGCCAGAGGTACAGTTAGGAATCTTGCCAGGCGGGGGAGGCACGCAACGAATTCCACGCTTGATTGATCTACCGAGCGCCCTCGATCTATTGCTAACAGGCAAACAATTATCCGCAGAGCGCGCACTTCGCATTGGGCTAGTGGATAGTGCGGTGGCGCCCGAAGTGCTCCTTGATGTGGCACAACGCTTTGTTCGCAAAGGCAAGCCGCAGCGAAAGCAGTCTCTAAAGCAGCGCTTGATGAAGTCGTTTATTGCGCGCCCATTGATTATTCGGCGAGCCCGCAAAGGCGTGATGCGCGCCACTAAAGGACATTATCCGGCACCTCTAAAGATTCTAGAAGTGGTCAACCATGGCTTGGGTCGTAGTCTCGCTCAAGGCCTTGATTTTGAGGCACGCGGCTTCGCCGAGTTGCTTATGACGCCGGAATCGCAGCAGTTGGTGAATATTTTCTTCGCAACGACCGATCTTAAAAAGGACTCTGGGGTTGATAGCGATGCGCAAGCGGTGCCCATTGATGTTGTTGGTGTGCTTGGTGCAGGTCTAATGGGTGCCGGCATCGCCTATGTGAGTATGGATCAAGCGCGTAAGAATGTGAGACTAAAAGACATTGCTGTGGCGAGTTTGGCCAAAGGGGTAGCCTATGTCGGCAAAATTGTAGATAAAAAGCTAGCCACCAGGCGCATTAAGCCACACCAGCGCCAAGAATTAATGAGTCGATTAACAAGCTCTGTTGATTACCGCGGTTTAGAGTCGGCGGATGTCATCATCGAGGCTGTGTTTGAGAGCCTTGATCTCAAGCAAAAAATGGTCGCCGATATCGAAGCGCTGCAATCAAAGCGGGGCGAGCTCGCTAAGAAGACGATTTTTGCGACGAACACCTCGGCTATACCGAT
>CAYGNS010000381.1:0-2068 GCA_964351295.1 uncultured Gammaproteobacteria bacterium | reverse complement strand
ATTCAATCGCGGCCAAAGCGCAGCACCCCGAACGCGTTGTGGGAATGCACTATTTTTCACCCGTTGAAAAAATGCCGTTGTTAGAAGTGGTTAAAGGCAGTAAAACGGCGGATTGGGTAACCGCAACCGCCGTGGCGTTGGGCAAGCAGCAGGGCAAAACGGTGATCGTGGTTAACGATGGGCCTGGCTTTTACACCACTAGAGTATTGGTGCCGTATAACATGGAAGCCGTACGTTTAGTGCTTGAGGGTGTCTCGATCGAAGCGGTGGATAAAGCGCTCGAGAAGTTTGGCATGCCCGTTGGCCCGATCAAGTTAATGGACGAAGTGGGAATTGATGTTGGGTCGCATATCGTTGTAACGCTTAATGAAGCGTTTGGCGACCGCATTCCGCTCATCGAAGGCGTGCAACAAGTACTCGATGACGACCGGCAAGGGCGTAAGAATGGTCGTGGCTTTTACGATTATTCCGACGCATCGAAAGGCAAGCGCGTGGATATGAGTATTTATGATGTGATGGGTTTGGGCCGCGAGCATGCGGGTTCTAAGACTATGTCCGACACTGCCATTGCCGAACGGGTGGTATTGTCGATGCTCAATGAGGCGGCTTATTGTCTTGATAGTGGCATTTTGCGCAGCTCTCGGGATGGTGACATCGGTGCGATTTTCGGTTTAGGCTTCCCACCATTTTTAGGCGGCCCTTTCCGTTATATGGATGCGTTGGGTATCGACGTTGTACTCAGCAAGTTGCGAACTCTTGAAGCAGAATATGGAGAGCGCTTTGCGCCTGCACCCAATTTGCTCAAACTCTCGCAGCAGAAGCAGAGATTTTATGCTTAGAGCTCGGCAAGTGGTAATCTATGTTGACCTCGCGTTGATATCTACATAGAACGCGTTGTAGGACTCGGCGCTATCGTGGTTGGCGCAAGCAAACACAATCTTAGTTTTAATGTTTAACTGAAAATTTATCCTAAGCCGCAGCTATGAACTTGATCCTCTACGCTATCCCAGGTTTCTTTTTGCTCATCGCGCTTGAACTCATTCTAGAGAAAGTGCGAGGTACTCAGTATTACCGTGTTAATGACGCGATCACGAGTCTTAATTTGGGCGTGTTGAGTCGTATCTCTGGGGTGTTGCAGGCTTTTATTCCGTTTGTGCTGTATGTGGGCATTTATGATGCCCTCAAAATTGTCGAGCTGCCGGATCATTGGCTCGTCTGGGTTGTGGCGTTTGTGCTCTACGATTTCACCTACTATTGGGTGCATCGCTTTGGCCACGAAATGAACATCATGTGGGCCGCGCACGTAGTGCATCATTCCAGTGAAGAATACAATTTAACCACGGCGCTGCGCCAAACCAGTACTAGCTTTTTATCCACTCTGTTCTACATTCCCATGGCT
The DNA here is from genome assembly GCA_964351295.1 of uncultured Gammaproteobacteria bacterium. Lineage (GTDB taxonomy): Bacteria > Pseudomonadota > Gammaproteobacteria > Arenicellales > Arenicellaceae > Arenicella. The sequence goes on along the minus strand of CAYGNS010000381.1, from coordinate 669 downwards.
GTGATGGGCTTTGATCCAATCATGCTGCTTACGGTCGGTTCGCTCAATTTGATCTACCAATTTTGGGTACATACACGCCATATTGGCAAATTGGGATGGTTTGAATGGGTGTTTATTACGCCCTCGAATCACCGTGTTCACCATGCCCAAAACCCCGTTTATATCGATAAGAATTACGGTGGTGTATTCATTTTGTGGGATCGATTCTTCGGCACCTATCAAGAAGAGCTTGATGAAGAACCTGTGGTATTCGGGATAACGGGAGCGGTGTCGAGCTGGAATCCCTTTTGGGCCAACATTCAGGTGTATAAGCAACTGTGTGTTGATGCCTATTTAACTCGTAATTGGTGGCATAAAGTCACTATATGGTTTCGCCGAACCGGATGGCGACCACCGGATGTGGCAGCGCGGTATCCAACGCGCAAAGCGGCACTTAGTGAATTTAGAAAATTCGATGTGGTCATTCCCAACTCCATCAAACTGTATGGCGTGGTGCATTATGCAATTCTGGCTGCGCTCGTGTTGCCGTTCTTAAGTAATTTATCCAACTTAACATCGGTACAAGTATTAGGCTGTGCCGTGTTTATTGGCTTTAGTACCTACGCCATAGGCGTGGTGCTGGAGAACTTGTCGCATGCCGCGATTATCGAATGGATTAGGGTACCCGCC
>CAYGNS010000380.1:0-3306 GCA_964351295.1 uncultured Gammaproteobacteria bacterium | reverse complement strand
CCCGCGGAGCGCGCCTCGTGCTATTCCTGTTACGCATAGGCGTCGTGTTGTTGGTGCGCGCTGCGCAATACGAAAGCCTTCTACACCGATTTATCATTCTCGCAACTGTCCCGCTCACGATTGGCGGCGGATTATTTGGGCTAATGAACACTGGGCAAACACTGAACATTTACTCGCAAATCGGGCTGATCATGCTGGTAGGCCTAGCAGCCAAAAATGGCATTTTGATTGTAGAATTTGCTAATCAATTGCGCGATGTAGGCTATCGTTTCAATCGCGCCATCCTCTCGGCATCGGTAATCCGCTTGCGCCCGATTATCATGACCGGTCTGACCACCATCGCCGGCAGCATACCGCTTATTCTCTCAAGTGGTGCGGGTGCCGAAACACGCCTCGTCATTGGAACGGTCATTTTCTCAGGTGTGCTTGCCTCTACATTTCTAACGATCTATTTGGTTCCTGCGTTGTACATGCTCATGGCCCGCAATACGGGTTCACCAGAGGACGTTACGCGCCAGCTCGAAGCCGAAATACCCGCCGCGACACGCGCCCGGGGGGGATAAAAGACAAGCCACAGGTCGTCTTACGATATAAGAACGCCTGCGGCTGAATTGGAAAGATTCAGAACAATGGATTCCCGCCTGCGCGGGAATGACATACTCAATGAGAATGACTTCGTCAAAAACAATTACTATTTGGGTATTAATTCAAACAACGATAAATATCATAGCTCTGCTTGCCTTCCACCACATTCGATGTCCGCACTAGAGTATCTCCCCCTTGCGTGACTGCATCGTTTTTAGCCAAGGTATCGAGCTCCTCTTGAATCTTCTTATCACTACGCTTAATAATCGACACACTGTCTGTCGTATAGGTAGTAACAGACCCAACCAACCGACAGCCCATAATGCGGTCCGACGGAATAATACGTACTGCCTGAGAATTAGGGGTTTTGGGTACCCACGAGCAGGCGCTTAAAACGACCGCTGCGACAAGCAAGGTAGTCGTGACTAAAGCCAAACGTCGGGCATTTTTGTTGAACATACAAAGTCTCCTAGAAGGGGAAAAATGTTAATAAGTTGATTACGTGCAGTCTCAAACTGACTGCGCGCATATTATCTGAGTAATGTGCAAAAGTAGATATTGATTTGTGTTAACGCACTGCAATTTATTTGAAACGCCACAAGTGCTGTATTCGTTCATAAGCCAGTGTCCTTATAAGCGCCCAACTTGAATAGCGTGTTAAAGTTCAAGATCAGCGCGTCTACAACCCCACACCTTATTACTTGGCACAAACCCTTAAATCCGTTGATTAAGGACTGTACCCCTTTTAGCCGCCACTGGACGACTAGATTAGCCACTTGTTAATGTGTGTACCGTGCTTGCGTCCCTTTTTAGGGAAACAATCGTATTTGTTCGACCCTTAACTAAACCCTTATTGTTAAATTTAAAAATGACAACCCAAAGCACTTACCCTATTGGCCAGCCTGGCATTCCCTGGAGTACAACCGAAAAGCAACAATGGCTTGCGGCGCAGCAACGACGACGCTCCTATCAGGACGATGTTGTGAATAGCCTCGTTAAGCTTAAAACCAACCATGCTGACGTTTTGCATGTTGAGCAGTACGGAATGTTGGACTACTCCCCTCACTCATATCCGCTTATGCTCGCGCGCACTCAAGCATGGAACAAAGAGCGGCCCACAATCCTAATCACGGGCGGAGTACATGGTTACGAGACCAGCGGTGTACACGGCGCGCTGCGTTTTATCGACAAAGAGTTAGGCAAGTACGCGCAGGACTTTAATTTTGTCGTTGCCCCCTGCATCAGTCCTTGGGCATATGAAACGATTAATCGTTGGAACCCAGCGGCCGATGATCCTAATCGCTCGTTCAGTCAAGACCGTTCAACCCCTGAATCCGCAGCGCTGATGAGTTACCTAGATTCGTTACAGGTATCCTGGCTCGCGCATATCGATCTACATGAAACCACCGACACCGACAATTCTGAATTCAGACCCGCGCTAGAAGCCCGAGATGGCATCAAACAAGAGCTGTGGGAAATTCCCGACGGATTCTATTGTGTCGGCGACACACTGAAGCCAGCGCCGGAATTTCAAGCGGCGATCATTCGTGCCGTTGCCGAAGTCACGCATATTGCCGAAGCGGATGCTAGCAATAAGCACATCGGTTCCAACCTAGAGCAATATGGAGTGATCAATTATCCCAAACGAGCACTAGGTTTGTGCGCGGGGTTTACGAGCGCGGAATATGTGAGCACCACCGAAGTGTATCCTGACAGCCCCAGAGTTAGCGACGAAAATTGTATCGTTGCGCAAGTCGCAGCAATAACCGGTGCACTCAACTACCTACTGGGCGTGCTGCGACATGTAAAAGCCACATGATTGTCATGTAGTCGTTATGCCATACCCATGCGTTACAATAATTCAGTAAATGCACAGGCAGTGATAAAGAGCAGATGCTCGGCGAGTGCCAAGCACGCCCACTAACTGGCCAGTAAATAAAGATCAGGAGACCCCATGAGTAATTCGTTTGACACGCTAGCCACTTTTGAGATTGATGGTGAAACATATCACTACCATTCCCTACCGAAGCTTGGTGAGCAATACGATATTTCACGGCTTCCGTTCTCGCAAAAAATCCTGTTAGAGAATTTATTGCGTTTTGAGGATGGTTTAGACATCACCAAGCGCGACATTAAAGCGGTCGCGCAATGGGACGCTAAAGCGGAGCCCTCTACGGAAATCGCTTTTACGCCCTCTCGCGTATTGCTACAAGATTTTACGGGTGTGCCTGCCGTGGTCGATCTGGCGGCAATGCGCGATGCCATGCTCGCGCTAGGCGGCAAGGCGAGTAAAATCAATCCACTTTCGCCTGTGGAACTGGTGATAGACCATTCAGTGCAAGTTGACGAATACGGCACACGTGGCTCGTTGGATTTAAACGCGAAAATCGAGTTCCAGCGTAATCAGGAACGCTACGAATTCTTAAAATGGGGGCAAAACGCATTCGACAACTTTGCGGTAGTACCACCATCAACAGGCATCGTACATCAGGTGAACTTGGAGTATCTGGCGCGTGTGATTTTCAGTCAGAAGCAAGGCGCAGACAACGGACAAACGCGGCGTTTCGCCTACCCTGACACGTTAGTCGGTACCGATTCGCATACAACGATGATTAACGGCATTGGTGTTCTAGGCTGGGGCGTGGGGGGCATTGAAGCGGAAGCCGCGATGTTAGGACAACCCATCTCTATGCTGATTCCACAAACCGTGGGGTTCAGACT
>CAYGNS010000379.1:0-3317 GCA_964351295.1 uncultured Gammaproteobacteria bacterium | reverse complement strand
GCACGAAATTGAAGCGGTGATCCAGCAACTCGAAGCCTACTCGGTGGCCGACCTTTACGAGAGCAACAAGGCGATCATGAAGCTGGTCTCGGATGGCTTTTTGCTGAAGCGGGAAGACCGCAGCCAGAAGGACCTGTATATCCAGTTGATTGATTACTCAGCGCTGGTACCGTTTCGGGAGCCGAACGCGGGAGAAGTTTTAACCATTGCAGCCGAGGGTAAGGCGCCCTATGGCGATAGCAATAATATTTTTAAGATCGTCAATCAATTAGAAATTGTCGGCTACGAGAAGCGTATTCCCGACGGTATTCTCTACATCAATGGGTTGCCCTTGGTGGTGTTCGAGTTTAAGAGCGCGGTCCGTGAGGAAGCGACGATTCATGATGCCTTCATCCAATTGACCGTGCGCTACAAACGCGACATCCCTGAGCTGCTCAAATACAACGCCTTCTGCGTAATCAGCGATGGGGTGAACAACAAGGCTGGATCGTTCTTCGCGCCCTATGAGTTCTTTTACGCTTGGCGCAAGACGGACGGCGGCGACTTGGTTGAAGTAGACGGTATCAATTCGCTTTACTCGATGATCAAGGGGCTGTTCTATCAAACGCGCTTGATTGATGTAATTCGCAACTTTGTCTACTTGCCAGACACCTCACGAAAAGAAGAAAAGATTCTCTGCCGCTATCCGCAATACTACGCGGCGACCAAGCTGTATCAAAACATCTTAGAACATATGAAGCCAGAAGGTGATGGTAAAGGCGGCACCTACTTTGGCGCGACGGGTTGTGGCAAGAGCTACACCATGTTGTTTTTAGCACGTTTGTTGATGAAGAGCGTTGATCTGGCTAGCCCAACCATTGTCTTGATTACTGACCGCACCGACTTGGACGATCAGCTCTCAGGTTTGTTCACCAATGGTAAAGGCTACATTGGCGATGAGTCTGTGATTAGTGTGGAGAGCCGCGAACACCTGCGCGAATTAATGAAAGGCCGCAACAGCGGTGGCGTGTTTCTGACCACGATTCATAAGTTCACAGAGGACACGGCGCTTCTGACTGATCGCACCAATGTGATTTGCATCTCGGATGAGGCGCATCGTAGTCAGGTGAATCTAGATCAAAAACTTAAGATTACCGAAGACGGAGTAAAGCGGACGTTTGGGTTTGCTAAGTACCTGCACGACTCGCTGCCAAACGCAACGTACGTGGGCTTTACTGGAACCCCGATCGACGCGACGCTGGATGTTTTTGGTGAGGTGGTAGACGCCTACACCATGACCGAGTCAGTGGCCGACGAGATTACAGTACCCATTGTTTACGAAGGCCGCGCCGCCAAGGTGATTCTAGATAACAATAAACTGCAAGAGATTGAGAAATACTATGATGAATGCGCCGATGCTGGGGCGAGCGAATACGCTATAGAAGACAGCAAAAAGACGATGGCCAACATGGGCGCCATCCTTGGTGACCCGCAACGCATAGAAGCGTTAGCGGCGGATTTTGTGGCGAACTACGAGAAGCGCGTTGAAGAAGGATCAACGGTGGCAGGCAAGGCGATCTTTGTGAGTAGCAGCCGGCAGATTGCCTATGACTTCTACAAGCAGGTGATCTTGCTCCGCCCAGAGTGGGCAGAGAAGCGGGTATGTGCCGAAGGCGTGGTACTGAGCGACCAGCAAAAGAAAGAAATCTTGCCCATGGAGCGCATCAAGATGGTGATGACGCGCGGGCAGGATGACGAAGAGGAGCTTTACAAGATGCTCGGCAATAAGGACGAGCGTAAGAAGTTTGATACACAATTTAAGAAGGCTGAATCTAATTTTAATATTGCCATTGTGGTCGACATGTGGCTAACAGGCTTTGACGTGCCGTTTCTCGACACCATCTACATCGACAAACCAATACAGCGGCACAACCTGATCCAAACGATTTCGCGAGTAAACCGAAAGTTTGCGAACAAGAAGAAGGGGCTGGTCGTTGACTATATCGGCATTAAAAAGCAGATGAACATGGCGCTAGCGCAATACTCGAAAGCAGATAGCAACAATATTGAAGAAATTGAGGCATCGATTATTGTAGTGAGAGATCATCTGGACCTTCTAGCACGTATATTTCACCAGTTTGACACTATGCCTTACTTTACGGGATCGTCGGTTGAGCGGTTGCACTGCTTGAATCTGGCGGCCGAGTTTGTGCAGCTCACCGAGAAAATTGAAAAACGGGTTATGTTTTTGGTGAAGCGCCTGAAAGCAGCCTACGACATCTGCAGCGGCAGCGATGCATTTACGCAGCTTGAGCGCGACCACATTCACTTCTACCTGGCTGTTCGTGCCATAGTCGCCAAGCTGACCAAGGGCGAAGCGCCGGACAGCGCTCAGATGAATTATAAGGTGCGCCAGATGATCTCGGAGGCCTTACAAAGCGATGGGATCGAGGAGATATTTAAGCTCGGCGAGGACGGCGCATCGGAGATCGATATCTTTGGCGACGACTACCTCGCCAAGATCGAAAAGATCAAGCTACCTAACACCAAGATCAAGCTGCTGCAGCAATTGCTCAAACGTGCGATTGAGGACTTCAAGAAGATCAACAAAATAAAAGGAGTGGATTTCACTAAACAATTTCAAGCGCTGGTAAATAAATACAACGAACGCGACGAGAAGGACGTGCTGCGCAGTGAAGTGCTGGAGGGCTTCTCCGACGAGATGATTGAACTGATTCACGCGCTGCAAAAGGAGAAAGAGTCATTCGGTGAAATGGGCATAGACCTAGAAGAGAAGTCCTTCTACGACATCCTCAAGACACTGGCCCACAAATACGACTTTGAGTACCCAGAGGACAAGCTGATCAAGCTGGCCAAGGAGGTGAAGACAGTGGTCGACGATAAAGCCAAATACACTGACTGGAGCCAACGCGCGGACATCAAGGCCGAGCTCAAAGTCGACCTAATCATCTTGCTCGCCAAAAACGGCTACCCTCCCGTGGATCGGGATGAAGTGTACAAAGAGATATTTGAACAGGCAGAGAATTTTAAGAAATATCAGAGTGCTTGAGCCAAGAGACATCTAGGCTCGATATAATAGATTAAGCAAACCAGGTTCAAACGGGACCTGACCGTCGGCTCTTTGCCCTTAACAGCCAGTCGATCGGACACAAAAAAGGGAGCAACTAAGCTCCCGATTTGTCATAACGTAGTGTTATGCGCTATGGCTCTATTTTGCCCTTTAGAGACATTCAGATATTGTGCTACAGAGCGCCAAAACCAGCCATATTTAAACAGAAACCTGTCTAGAAGACTCAGGTTCACGCCTTCAAAACTGG
>CAYGNS010000378.1:2802-3322 GCA_964351295.1 uncultured Gammaproteobacteria bacterium | reverse complement strand
TGTTAATGCCCATCGTGCTCGCCTCTCTGCGCCAGACGAATGACCCACATTTAACTGTTCCGCTGATTCTCTCGGTCGCCTATGCGTGTTCGATCGGTGGCATCGCAACATTAATCGGCACGCCGCCTAATATCATTTTTGCTGGCATCTACGAGCAAACGGTAGGTCGAGAGTTTGGTTTTATGAATTGGATAAGCATTGGCTTGCCAATTGTGGTCGTACTTCTCCCCACCGCGTGGCTGTGGTTAAGCCGCAATGTGCACGGCTCCTGCAACCCCGAGCTGCCCACGAACACAGCATGGAGTCGCGACGAGAAACGAGTCGTCGCTGTATTCGCTTTTATTATTTTTCTATGGGTATTTCGCACCCAGCCGTTGGGGGGCCTCGCGGCACTATTTGGTCTTGAAGCGGTGGGCGATTCCACCATCGCGCTTTTAGGTGCCGCTCTAATGTTTGTCGTGCGTTCGGAGCGTGGGGGTGGTCTACTTGACTGGGAAACGGCCGTCGAGATTCCCTGGGG
>CAYGNS010000378.1:0-2792 GCA_964351295.1 uncultured Gammaproteobacteria bacterium | reverse complement strand
CCTGGGGCATGTTGTTGATGTTCGCCGCGGGCATCACGATTGCCACAGCTTTTTTCTCGAGCGGCCTAGCGAACATTATCGGTGACGCCCTGAGCGCGACGATTATTGACATGCCAGTTTACTTCGTTGTGTTGCTTATTTGCGCCTGCATCACGTTTTTCACAGAATTGAACTCCAATGTAGCGACCACGACTCTAGTCCTGCCAATTCTAGCCGCCACTTCTATTAGCGCAGGGATTGCCCCTGAATTGCTGATGATTCCGGCCACCATTTCGGCCTCATGTGCATTTATGCTGCCGGTTGCAACGGCACCCAATGCAATCGCCTATGCAACCGGAGGCGTGACGGTAAAAGACATGTTACGCGAAGGCATGCGCTTGAATTTGTTGTTTGCCGTGCTGATCAGCGCGTTGTGTTATCTTTTACTGACTTAGCGCCCGCGTTCGACTAATTAACCTCGGCTAACGCAATCTCGGTACTTTTTAAGCCCACGCGACTTTTTAGTCACACAGTTATTAACGCAGGTAGTATCATCTGCCTAGCAAAATATTAGGCAACTATCACTGAACTTCTCTATGCGGACACTCGGCGTTGTCATGGACCCTATCGGCTCCATCAACATTAAAAAAGACAGCACATTCGAAATGCTCTGGCAGGCGCAAAATCTAGGCTGGCAGATTAGTTATTTTGAACTCAACGACCTATCTATCCGTAATGGCATAGCGTTAGGTCAAGGCCGCGACCTGCAAGTACATCAGGATCAACAACATTGGTTTGACCTGGGCCCTGCGACGGGACAACCATTGGGTGAGTTGGATGTGATCTTGATGCGTAAAGATCCTCCGTTTGACATGGAGTACGTGTACTCAACCTATATATTGGAACTGGCACAAAACCAGGGGGCTTTGGTCGTCAATCAACCACAGGCTTTGCGCGACTGCAACGAAAAAGCTTACTGCGCATGGTTCCCTGAGCTTTGTCCAGACACTCTTATTTCACGCCAAGCCAAAGATTTTCGAGCTTTCCTCGCAGAACATGGCGACATCATTTTAAAGCCTTTAGATGGCATGGGCGGTGCTTCAATTTTTCGACTCACGACTGGCTCGCCCAACGTAGGCGTAATTATAGAAACACTCACGCAGCATCAAACGCGCTTTGCCATGGCACAAACTTTTATCCCCGCAATTAGCGCTGGCGATAAGCGTATATTGATGGTGAACGGCGCACCGGTCCCCTATTGCTTGGCCCGCATTCCAGCTCAAGGCGAAACGCGCGGCAATCTTGCGGTCGGTGGCACAGGAGTAGCACAAGCCTTAAGCGAGAGCGATTTTGCGATTGCGCAGGCGGTTGGCCCTGAATTGGTTAAGCGCGGCATCTTATTCGCAGGTCTAGATGTTATAGGCGATCGGCTCACCGAAATTAACGTGACCAGCCCCACCTGCATCAAGGAAATAAACGAGGCCTACGGCACTAATATCGCACTTGATCTGCTTAATGCCATTGACGCGCAATTAACCGATTAGTAGCGCGACAATGGCAGAAAAAAGCGACATTTTTAATATTGCGCTGTTTTTCGCAACGCTCATACACGCCATTATCATTCTTGGCGTGAGCTTTCAGATGCCCGACATCGCCGCGCGCAACAACAACGACAACAATCTCGAGATTGTATTAATCAACTCGTCGAACGATATTCGCGATGACGAGGCACAAACCATTTCGGTAGAGGATAACACTGGGGGTGGGGCACAAGAAGTTGAAGCTCAAACGCCGCTGCCGTTTGAAGCCGTCAACCCGATGCCCATTGAATCGATACAGCGCACCGCCTCAAGCCAAACTGAATCAGTCGTGGCGCCCGATGATATTTTACTCAGCGAAACCAGTACGGTCGTTATAGCCCAGCAGGAAGCCACCGAAACGCAAATAAAAACTCCGCAAGAGGCCACCGGCCCTGATTTAATTACCACCAAGTCGGTTCGCCAGTTAGAGCGTGAACGTTTGATCGCTAAGCTCAAAAAAGACTGGGTAGATTATCAAAAGCGGCCGCGCAAAGAGTTTTTATCGCCCACCACTAAAGCCACCGAAGCGGCGCGTTATTTAAGCAAGTGGATCGAAAAAGTGCAGCGCGTTGGCAACGCCAATATGCCTGAACAAATACGCGAGCAAAAACTGGTTGGTATTGTGATCGTCTCGGTAGAGATAGAAGAGAACGGCACACTCAGCAAAATAGTCCTAGACCGGCCTTCGCGCCATAAAGTGCTTAATGACTACACCAAGCGCCTGTTACGCGATGCTTCGCCATTTGATCCTTTTCCCGACGAAGAATACTTTAAAAATATTAATGTATTGGTTATCACGCGCTCATTCGAATTCGATTCACAACAAGGCTTTACCAATAAGGCCTTGCAATAGACAAACACGTTATGCGCACCTTTAGGCTCAGCCTGCATAGAGCACCCTGATATGACCACCAGCGTATATTCAATGGTGATGGCCTTTGATGTAGGACTCAAGCGAACGGGCGTTGCCGTAGCACAAGCATCCGCAGCGAACGCCCAAACGGCAGGGGCGCTGCAGGTTAGCAACGGGCGACACGATTGGAATAAGGTAGATGCACTTATCGCGCAATGGCGGCCAAGCGTGATCCTCGTGGGCGCCATCAGCAATTACGACCCAGCGCTCAAAAAAGCGGTCAATCGACTATTAAGCCACGTGCAAAAACAGCACATAATAGCCACGGTCACGGGCGACGCAACAAGCTCCACGCTCTCAGCAAACGCGCTGAGGGGTAT
>CAYGNS010000377.1:0-3325 GCA_964351295.1 uncultured Gammaproteobacteria bacterium | reverse complement strand
CTTGAGGCGATTGTCCGTACGTACAATGCCGACATAATCCCACATAAAGCGCCTTAATTCGTCCCAATTGTGTGAAACCACAATTTGCTCGTCTGGGTTGCTTACTTGGCTCTCGTCCCAGTCTGGCAGTTCCGGCATGGCGATGTCCTCTTTGCGAAAGCGTTTACGAATGTCTTTCGCGGTACTTTTGGCGATGACTAAACACTCTAACAGCGAATTACTGGCGAGCCGATTAGCTCCATGCAGACCTGTACAACTTGATTCGCCAACCGCGTATAGGCGCTTTAAATCTGTACGGCCCTTGGTGTCGGTTAATATTCCGCCACAGGTGTAATGCGCTGCAGGCACCACGGGTATGGGGCCAGTTGTGATGTCGTAGCCAAATTTTTCGCAGTTAGCTGCAATGTTCGGAAAGTGCTCCAAAATAAAATCTTTGGGCTTGTGGCTAATATCCAAGTACACCGAGTCAAAGCCACCCTTTTTCATTTCGTAGTCAATCGCGCGGGCCACAATGTCGCGCGGTGCGAGCTCAGCTTGCGGATGGTGTGCATCCATGAAGCGTTCCCCATTGGGTAACTTTAATAGCCCCCCTTCGCCGCGCACCGCCTCAGAAATTAACGACCCTTTGGCATAAGGATGAAATAAACAGGTGGGATGAAATTGTACGAACTCCATGTTGGCAATCCGACACCCCGCACGCCATGCCATGGCAATCCCGTCGCCAGTTGAAGTGTCGGGGTTGGTGGAATAGAGATACGCTTTAGACGCACCACCGGTGCACAACACCACGGCACGGGCGCCAAACGTTTTGACTTTTTGTGCGCCGATATCCAGTGCATAGGCGCCAAAGCAGCGAGAGCTTTTGGTGGTTCGAAGTTTTTCAGAAGTGATAAGGTCGATGGCGATGTGGTTTTCAAAAATTTCAACCTGCGGCAAATTGCGTACATGCTGTTCGAGTGTTGTCTCTACTTCGCGACCCGTAGCGTCTTTAGCGTGAATGACCCGTCGATGCGAATGTCCCCCTTCTTGGGTCAGATGATACGTGCCGTCTTGTCCATCGTATTCAGGGCCTTCGCTCGCAGTAAATTGCACGCCTTTCTCAATAAGCCATTTGATGGCCCTTGGCGCGCCTTCAACCACTTTGCGCACCGTGCGGTCTTTGCACAGATTTGCACCAGCAATATGGGTGTCTTGGATATGCGCCTCGTAACTATCTTCATCGTCGAGCACGGCGGCTATGCCACCTTGCGCGTATAAACTCGAGCCCTCGGTCAATTCGCTCTTAGATAAAATGGTGATGGATAAATTGTCTTCGGCTAAACGAAGCGCCAAACTTAATCCCGCTACTCCGCCACCGATGATTAATACGTCTGAAAAATGCTTATTGCTAGCCATAAGATTGCGTGCGCTTAGGAGTTAGAACGGTCTTCGGTCGAACCGAGTATAGCAAGCATTGATGGGTTTCGATGTCGCGAATATGCGCATAATTGATTGTTTAACTAGGCATTTATACATCGTGTTTGCACTAGCACTTTGGTAAACTTCGCCGTTGTTTGAAACTGGGTGAATAAACCATATGGATTAAGTGGTGTACTACGCCTTCGCGCAGACGTAAAGCGCGCTCAAACCCATTCGAGCGCGGTGTTCGTCATTGTTCGCCATTGTTCGTTATTCAGCACCCATTAACTGTAGGTTGGCCCAGCTAGCATGTCTCACGATATTTCCAAGATTCGCAATTTTTCGATTATTGCTCACATTGATCACGGTAAATCTACCTTGGCTGACCGGTTTATTGGGGTGTGCGGTGCGTTGTCAGAGCGCGAGATGGCCGAGCAAGTACTCGACTCCATGGACATCGAGCGGGAACGCGGCATCACGATTAAAGCGCAGAGTGTGGCGCTCAATTTCGTTGCAAAAGATGGTGTTACTTACCAGTTGAATATGATCGACACTCCAGGTCATGTGGATTTTTCTTACGAGGTATCGCGTTCGCTAACGGCCTGCGAGGGTGCCTTATTGGTAGTGGATGCCTCGCAAGGTGTCGAAGCACAAACGGTTGCCAATTGTTATACGGCGGTTGATTTGGGGTTGGAAGTATTACCAGTGCTGAATAAAATTGATTTGCCGGCGGCCGATGTCGATCGGGTAAGTCAAGAAATTGAAGAAGTGGTAGGGATTGATTGTTCACGAGCTTTGCACGTCAGCGCCAAAACGGGTTTAGGAGTCGAGGCACTACTAGAGCAGATCGTGACTGATTTGCCCGCACCCAAAGGCGACCTGAACGCACCGTTGTCAGCGCTAATCATGGATTCTTGGTTCGATAACTATTTGGGGGTAGTGTCACTTATTCGTGTCGTGCAAGGTAAAATCACGAAGCGCGACAAAATAAAAATGCTGTCAACAGGCGCAGAATGCCCCGTTGACGACTTGGGCGTATTCACACCCAAACGTCAATCTCGTGAACAGCTTCTAGTGGGCGAGGTAGGGTATTTAATCTCCGGCGTCAAGGACATTACTGGTGCGAAAGTAGGTGATACGATTACCTTGGCAAAGCACGGCGATGAACGACCTTTACCGGGCTTTAAAGAGGTACAACCGAGGGTTTTTGCCGGACTCTATCCAATCAATTCAGCCGATTACGACTCATTTAGGGACGCGTTAGGGAAGCTCCGCTTGAATGACGCTTCCCTTGTATACGAGCCAGAAGTTTCCGATGCGCTAGGCTTGGGATTTCGCTGCGGTTTTCTTGGTATGTTGCATATGGAGATTGTGCAAGAACGGCTCGAGCGCGAATACGACATGGATCTTATTACTACGGCACCGACCGTAGTGTATAAAGTGCTGCTTAAAAGCGGTGAAGAAATCTCGGTGGATAATCCGTCAGATCTGCCTGACTTGTCGAAGATTGAGGGAATTAAAGAGCCGATTATCGACGCCAATATGCTCATGCCAGCAGAATACATTGGTGCTGTGATTACGCTTTGTATTGAAAAGCGCGGCATTCAAAAAAATATCCAATACTTGGGTCGCCAAGTTATGCTGCATTTTGAATTGCCACTGAATGAGGTTGTTATGGATTTTTTTGATCGCCTCAAGTCCGTGAGTCGCGGTTATGCCTCGTTGGATTACAGTATTAAAGAGTATCGTAGCTCCGACATGGTTAAAGTAGATGTTCTGATTAACGGTGAGAGCGTTGATCCATTAGCGATTTTGGTTCACCGTGAGCAATCAGTATACAAAGGTCGCGAGCTCGTTAAGCGTATGCGTGAATTAATTCCCCGTCAGATGTTCGATGTGGCGATTCAAGCTGCGATAGGCTCCAAAG
>CAYGNS010000376.1:0-3326 GCA_964351295.1 uncultured Gammaproteobacteria bacterium | reverse complement strand
CCACTAAACGGTGCTTAAGTTCGAAGTCCTGTTCCATGTCTGATCTAACATTAGCTAATTATTCAAAATCAAATGCGCACAGCAGCCGAGGGCGTGTATTTACTATTACCCTTGTGCCTGAAGAGTCGCGAGTATATCAGTTACCACATAGAACGAACCAAAAACCACGACACAATCTAGATCATCGGCCATCTGCAACGCAGCAGTAAAGGCCGACACACTATCAACATATTGCAGTACAGGAACAGAGGCGCTCCCTGCCATTTGGGGGCAAAGTGACGAAACTAAACCCGCGATATGCGCGGCCGTGGTGCCACGCTCGGTATCGATCGACGCCACATGCCAAACGTCTACGGTATTCGCAATTTGTGCAAGACTGGCGGCAATCTCTTTGTCTTTGAGCATGCTGCACACTGCGTGCACGCGACCCTGCACTGTCAATGACTGGACAAAGCGATTTAATGTCGCCACCGAATCTTCGTTGTGCGCCACATCAAGCACCACCCATGGACGCTTAGCCACTATCTGACAACGCCCAGTGATTCGAGCTGCTTCAATCCCCTGCTCTACAGCCTGATCAGATACAGGCAATACCGCTTGCAGCAAAGTAATCGCTTGCAGCACGCACGCAGCATTGTTGAGCTGTACGCCGGCTTGAAGAAACGGTAACCGCAAATCTCGTAGTCGCGTATCACCACTTTGCCAACTCCAACCGTCGAAAATCGGCTGGTCAGGCTCAGAAGCGTCTAAGGATTTAGTCTCACCTTGCGCAAAGCTGAAGTCCCGAAACAATTGATAACACACAGCTCCGCGTTCCGAGCAAGCCTCTAGCAACGCGACGTCGTGTCGTGTCTCGCCAATGACCACTGGCCGATTGGCTCGCACAACGCCCGGCTTCTCCCGCGCAATCTGCTCTACGGTATTCCCTAGCCAAGCCGTATGATCAATCGATATGCTTGTGATGATGGCCAGGTCGCAATCTAAAACATTAACGGCGTCAAGCCGTCCCCCAAGTCCCACTTCGAGCACCATCAAATCGACTGAGGAAGTGGTAAATAGATAAATGGCTACTAGGGTGCCAAATTCAAAATACGTCAATGGCGTGGTACCACGCGCAGCTTCTACCTCAGTAAAGGCTGTGAGTAGGGCCGCATCATCCACATTAACGCCATTGATTTGAATGCGCTCATTAAACTTGAGTAAATGCGGCGACGTATATTTACCCACACGGTAACCGGCTGTACGATAAATTGAACTCAATAATTCCGCTGTGCTGCCCTTGCCATTCGTGCCAGCAACCGTGATCACTCGTGCGTGTATTCCAGTCGGAAACAGGCGTTGATAAACTTCGCGGGTACACCCAAGATCGAGGTCGATTTCACGAGCGTGCAATGTCTGGATATAGTCAACCCAATCATCCACGCTTTGCCGGTGTACTTCTGGTTGCAGGAACTGGCTCATACTCGTCCTCAGCTCGTACATTCTAGATCATAACGCTGCACTTCACGTACCGCGGCCACCACTTTTTGTAGATCCTTTTGGCCCGGGCTCTGCTCTACCCCACTATTTAAATCAACGGCGTATGGCTTGAATTGACTCAACATATTGAACAGATTATCTGGACCCAAACCGCCAGCAAGAATCATACGAGGAGCCTCAATCGTGGGCAAATTTGAGGTGCTAGTGGAAGGTTCCGTCGCGCCTGAGCTGGTCGGCCATAATGAGTAATCTAGGCGCTTACCTGTGCCGCCGTGCTGGTTGGGGTCGAATGGGTCGAGCAAGATGGCGCGAGTGTGCTTAAATGCCGTTATCGCACTCTGTACTGATTGCGCGTCACGTGCGCGTACCGCCTTAATAACGGGTCTATTCAAAGCAGCCAAAATCTCGGGCGATTCATCACCATGTAACTGTATGCAATCGAGACCGCACTGTACAGCTAGGGTATTGATTAGTTCGGGCTGCGCATCAACAAATACCCCGACTAACGATACAAATGCGGGGACCACAGCACGGATAGCAATCGCTTGTTCGAGCGCGACTCGGCGGGGGCTATCCGCGTACATAATCATGCCAATCGCGTCCACTCCACACTCGACTGCATAGTGTGCTTGGGCGGGGTCAGTCATTCCGCACAGCTTTATTCTTGTTCGTACCATTTTCTTAACGCTCACACGCCCCAAAACTGCATCGTAGCGCGAGCGCTTGGCAAAGCAAACTCTGCCGGATAATCAACCCCGGTTAAATACAAGCCTTGAGGTTCGGCGGTTATACCCGCTTGAGTGCGGTCTTTAGCTAACAACAATGAAGCAAACCAAGCTAAATCACGCTTGCCACAACCCACCTCGATCAGTGCACCTGCAATATTGCGTACCATGTGTTGCAAAAAGGCATTGGCGGTAATATCAAACCAAATAAAAGCACCGTTGCTCTCTAAGGCAAAGTGACTCACGGTACGAACTGGCGAATGCGCTTGGCATCCTGCCGCGCGAAAGCTGCTAAAGTCGTGTTCGCCTAGCAAAAGCCTCCCGGCCGCAACCATTAGGCCTGGATCTAGTGGACGAAACTCGTGCGTCAAATAGTGTCGATTTAAAGCGGGCGCTATCGGTTGGTTATAAATAATAAACCGGTAGCTTCTGGATATGGCGGAAAAGCGCGCATGAAAGTCATTGCCAACCTCATGCACCCAACGCAATCGAATATCACGATCCATAAAGCGATTAGCGCCGCGACACCACGCAAATAGATTGCGATCAGCCCTTGAGTCGAAATGAATCACTTGGTGTGTAGCGTGCACGCCCGTGTCGGTGCGCCCCGCCGTTATAACAGTGATGGGCTCGTCAGCTACCTTGCTAAGAGCCGCCTCTACTTGCGATTGCACCGTGCGCACTTGCCCCTTTTGCGACTGCCAACCACTAAAGGCAAAGCCGTCGTATTCAACCCTCGCGGCAAACCTCATATTGGAGAAGACCTAAGCTAATGTTGATAATGCCGCACCACCTTCGCACAAAACCCAAGGCGAAAGGCTTACGCGCTGGGGTTATGAATCAATCGAGTCGAGCAAAGCAATGGCATCGGCTAACACGTCATCATCTATATCTTCAGCTTTGGCAAGCTCGCGTAAAATTTTCTTAGCGCCGTCTTCATCGCCTAGATCCACAAACACTTTCGCAAGCTCGTATTGAGTGCGCGCCTCGTCATAGCTGGATGCAACTTCAAGATCGCTCATTTGCTGTTCAGTATCACCGCGATCGCTGTTTTCACGACTTCGATCCGTTGACCGTCCAGCGGGCGAGTCTCCCACAACGTTCATATGAGCGAGATGGTAA
>CAYGNS010000375.1:0-3335 GCA_964351295.1 uncultured Gammaproteobacteria bacterium | reverse complement strand
GCGGAAGCGACTGCGCCCGAGAGTGAAGCGGCTGAGCCCGAAGCGCCACCAGCACCACCGAAAGAAGCATTCAGCAAGCCTGCAGAGCCTACTAAAGCTAAGCTAGCGCCGCGCCGAGAAGTTGAAATGCCCTCCATTTTTCGTAAAGAGGGTGAACGTAAGCGATCTTCCTTTATTGTTAAAGCTGCCGAGCCGTTGCCTGTGGAACTCGCGCCATCTGTTGAAGACCGCAATTCGCGCAACAAAGCAAAAGGTAAGAAAAAGCCGTTTGAAGGTCGCGAAGAGTTACATGTGACCGCGGGTCGTCGCAAACGTAAAGATAAACGTCGGCCAACGAGTATCACCACGAGCTCTTCAGATCAACACGCATTCGAGCGTCCCGTGGCGCCGGTTGTTAAAGAGGTGCAGATTGGTGAGAACATTAGTGTGACGGATCTTGCTGCGCAGATGTCAGTGAAAGCGGCCGAGGTCGTTAAAGCCCTGTTTAAGATGGGCACGATGGTCACGATCAATCAAGTGTTAGACCAAGACACCGCTATGCTAGTCGTGGAAGAGATGGGTCACTCAGCGGTTGAAGCTAAACAGTCAGACCCAGAGGCATTTTTGTCTAAGTCATTAGAGACTTCGGATGATGGTGCTGTGCTCGAGCCTCGCTCACCTGTAGTGACGGTCATGGGACATGTTGACCATGGTAAAACTTCGTTACTCGATCATATTCGTAACGCCAAAGTCACCGCTGGCGAAGCGGGGGGCATTACTCAGCACATCGGTGCTTATCAAGTTGAAACAAGTAACGGTCGAATTACGTTTTTAGATACCCCAGGCCATGAAGCCTTTGGAGCGATGCGTGCGCGCGGCGCTCAAGCGACCGACATTATTATATTGGTGGTAGCGGCAGACGACGGCGTGAAACCGCAAACGATTGAGGCGATTAAGCATGCGCGTAATGCAAAAGTGCCCATCGTGGTTGCGATTAACAAAATGGATAAGCAGTCGGCAGATCCCGATCGCGTTAAACAAGAGCTAGCGAATCAAGATGTTATCCCTGAATCTTGGGGTGGTGATGTCGTTATGATTCCTGTGTCGGCGCATACTGGTGACGGTGTTGATGAGCTTCTCGAGTCGGTTGCCTTACAAGCCGAGTTGCTTGAATTAAAAGCCCGTGCGACGGGTAATGCAACCGGAACCGTGGTTGAAGCCAGACTCGACAAGGGGCGAGGTGCGGTCTGTACGGTGTTAGTACAGCAAGGGCAGCTAAAATATGGTGATGCCGTACTAGTTGGTCAAGAAACGGGTCGTGTCCGTGCGATGGTGGACTATGCTGGCAAAGTCGTTAAATTAGCCGGCCCGTCTACGCCAGTAGAAATCCAAGGCTTAAGCGGAGTGCCTGCGGCCGGTGACGAGATGTTGGTGGTGGACGATGAGCGCAAAGCGCGCGAGGCGGCTAGTTTCCGACAAAGCCGTGACCGTGAATCGCGTTTGGCGCGCCAGCAAGCGAGCAAATTAGAGAACATGTTCCAGCAAATGACGGACGGCGAAGCCAAAAGCGTCAATGTGCTTATCAAAGGGGATGTGCAAGGTTCAATCGAAGCGCTTTCTGAATCCTTACTGAAGTTGTCGACACCTGAAGTTAAAGTGTCGGTTGTTCACGGTATGGTGGGGGCGATTAATGAGTCAGACATTAACTTGGCGATGGCTTCATCGGCTGCCGTCATTGGTTTTAACGTTCGTGCCGACGCCCAGGCGCGCAAGCTTGCTGAGCAGGAAGACGTACAAATCCGCTACTACAGCATCATCTACGAAGTCATCGACGATGTAAGAGCTGCGATGGAAGGCCTGCTTGACCCTGAGATTCGTGAGGACATTATGGGTTACGTGGAAGTACGGGAAGTCTTCAAAGCGCCCAAAATTGGCACTATCGCGGGCTGCTTTGTGACAGAGGGTGTGGTGCGACGTAATGCCAATGTGCGTGTTTTGCGTGAATCGGTGGTGATCTTTGAAGGTAAAATTGATTCCTTGCGTCGTTTTAAAGACGATGTCTCAGAGGTTAAGAATGGTACTGAGTGTGGTATCGGCGTAACCAATTACGACGACATTAAAGTAGGTGACCAGCTCGAAATTTTTGAAAGAGTAGAAGTCAAGGTTAAGCTGTAAGTGGCGATTAATTTCACGCGCTTTGCCATGACACTCAATCCAGCAAACAACACCTAAAGCGTTACTATGCCTCAAGAATTCGCTCGCAGTGAACGGGTTGCGCAAACCATAAATCGTCAATTAGCTATGATTTTGCGCAATCAAGTTAAGGACCCTCGGGTGTCGACATTAACGATCACCGATGTAGAAGTGACTAAAGATTTACGCCAAGCCAAGATTTTTGTCACAAGCCTAGACGATGATAAGGTCGATATAGAAGACACCATGCAGGCGGTTGAAAAGGCCAATGGCTTTATGCGCCGAGCGCTGGCGCAAGTCGTTGACCTGCGCCATTGCCCGAACTTGATTTTTGTGTACGACAATTCTGTTTCGCAAGGGGCGTACATGTCGGCGCTCATTGATGCGGCGCTAAATAAAGATAAATAGGGTCGCGGTTTTGTCAGTTCTTAAGTGCTGCCGAGGCGGCTTAGCGCATCCAAATCTACCCCCATACTCACCTCTAGGCAACCGCGCGGTCGACCACTTTAGGTTCCCGCCGTTGTGAGTAAAGCAAAAGGCCTCGATTTGAATGGTGTGGTGTTGGTCGATAAACCCTCTGGGCTTTCGTCTAATGCGGTATTGCAAAAGGTAAAACGGCTCTATAACGCGCGCAAAGCCGGACACACCGGCAGTTTAGATCCCCTTGCGACTGGTCTGTTGCCCATTTGTTTTGGCCAAGCAACAAAGGCCTGCGAATACCTCCTAGCGGCCGACAAGCGTTATCAGGCGCAACTCCGATTAGGTGTGGTTACCGACACCTATGATGCCGATGGCACAGTGTTGCGGCATGGCGATATAGACTTTACTGAGAGTCACCTAGAGCAGGTGTTGGCGACGTTTCGAGGCACTATCGAGCAGATCCCTCCAATGCATTCAGCGCTCAAAAAAGACGGCCAACCGTTGTATAAAATGGCTCGTAAAGGACAGATTATCGATCGCCCGGCGCGTACGATGCAGGTATACGAGTTGCACGCCCAGCGGGTTGACTACGATTTGCTAGAGCTGGAGGTGCACAGCTCGAGTGGCTTTTACGTACGCAGCCTCGCTTATGATATCGGCGAAGCTTTGGGCTGTGGTGCGCATATTATGAGTTTGCGCAGAATTGCCAAGCAGGATTTGCGAGTAGAGAATGCGCATACTTT
>CAYGNS010000374.1:0-3357 GCA_964351295.1 uncultured Gammaproteobacteria bacterium | reverse complement strand
AAGCGAGACCGTCCAGGCTGGCTCGATAAAGAGGTCACTCGTCTTGCGCGATCTGAGCTCGACGCGCTCTTTAGTGCGGTGGAAAGCAAAACTCAGGCTGCAGACATCGCCACACGCGTCATCCTCGATGACCCTAGAATAAAAGAAGCGTTGAGCCTTATTGATCATGGATCTAATTCGCTCGATGCCGTTAATCAAAACAAAGAGAGCTACGCGACGATCTCCGCTCTGCTTGACGGCGATCTTCGCGACACCTGGTCTAAATCCTGTGAGCTGATCGAAGAAGCAGCCGAAGTGTGTAAAGTTGCCCATACAAAATTCAACGACCTCGATGAACCTCATGATTTGGCCAGCGACATGCTCGATGTCATGCGAAAGATCAAGGCGAGCGCTGAGCCGATTGTCAAACTCGCCCCAGACAGCGACACAGCATCCATGCTTTCTCGCTTTCTTGATAGGCTACAGGAGGCTATGGCCAAAGTTGCCACTCGCTTTGGCGCGGTTGGCAGCGCCTTGCGACAAGACCACGCGATGAAAAACACGCTCAGAGCTAAATAGCCTTAAGGAGAACGGTTATGGACGATATGCTCACGCAGCTCTTTGGTATTGGTTGGCAGAACTTGGTTTTACTGCCCCCCGAAGATGAGACAACAGGCGACCTACTTGGGAAGCTCTTTGGCCTGTTTAATGCAGCCATCGGCGGTATTTTGGTGGGCATATTCTTCATTATTGGATCTCAAGCGATAGCGGATACCGCCGAGCAAGGATCCATCATGGGCGATAAAAAGCCCAGCTGGTTTCTCATTAGGACCATTACAGCGGGTGCGCTCATCATGCCGCTTGTAAAGGGGTTCTCATTACTTCAAATACTGATCCTATCCTTAGTGGTCAACTTCAGTGTTCTGTTGGCGAACACCATGGCCACGGAAACTATGATCTACCTTTTGAAGGGCCACAATCCTTTTACTGACCCACTGGTCCAAAAGGTCGATGGCGTCGCAGAGCAGATGCTGATGACGAGCGTCTGTGAGATTTACTTTAATGAAATCGAATACACACCCGACCAAGGCGGTAGTTTCGGTCGGGACGCGATTCAGAGAACCTTGGTAACCAACTACGAGGACAATTGGATTACAGATGACGCACTGTCCTTAGAGTTGAGCTACAACGGTATTAGAGAAACCGGGCTTGGTGCCGATGCGTGTGGCCGATATGTTGTGCGCTGCCAGGACACCAGTGAAGAGACTAAGAACATGTGCACCTCGCAAATGGATGCGCTTGAAAAATTGAAAGAAGGGACGGATGGTATCGCTCGTGCAATTCTTGATGACCGCCCTCTTCCTGAAAAGCAACTTGCTATTGTGAAACTCGATTATGAGCGCAGAATGCGCGACGCCATCCGTACCCGAGTCGCCTCGGAAAATGGTGGGGTGGAGGGACAAGAGATCAGAGATAAGCTTGTCCAACAAGTGGCGGACAAGGGATTTATATATTTGGGTCAATGGTATATGACGTTAACCTCCCTGAATCAAAAGATATCGAACTTCGCAAAGCCCAATATCAGCACCAAACCGATCGATCTATCAACCGCCATTGATTATGACTTAGGTGTGGCCGCTCATCTGAACAGGGCGGCCATGTATGTGGACAAAAAGAGTGTTTCGGTACCGATTAGTGAAGGCCTGGGAGATCGCGTTACTGAGACTGAACGTCGTATGGCTGGTTTAGCCGATGACGATTTTGGCGGCTACTTTGAATTTTTAAACAATGATCGGCCGCTGAATTTTTTCGGGGTCAACATGGTGGAACAATTCGGAATCGCAGACGACCCTATTATCGGCCTTCAAAGGATGGGGGATTTTTTCATTACTACCGCTACGGGTAGTGCGATATTAGGCACAGTGGCTGGCACAGTCGGCCCATCAGGGAAAATGAAGTTGCTTGAACGAGTTTTTGGCTCAAAAGGCGCAGATAGAATGACAGGAAAGAACGGCAGCAATTTCGACTTCTCTGGTACCGCTGCAGGTGCCGCGGGGTTGCTGTCGGGGGCTATGTTTGTTCTGTTTCTTTGTGGGCTGGTCTTGCTGTATTACGTTCCCCTGATTCCATTTATCCTGTGGACCTTTGGTGTTGTGGCTTACTTGATCATCATTATTGAATCATTAATCGCCGCCCCGTTGTGGGCCGCCTCGCACGCGCTTCCTCGAGGGGACGGGTTTGTCAGCGACCAAGCGCGACAAGGCTACTCGCTATTGCTCAATCTTGCGATTAGGCCACCCATCATGGTGTTGGGCTTGATGGCCGGTGGAGTATTGATGCTTATCGTTACACCCTTTGTGATCAAATCGTTCGAAATATACGCGGTCGCCTTGGTCACTAACCGCATGGAAGTAACGGGGTTTATTACCTACGTGATCCTTACCGTGGTTCTAGTGCTGTTTGTCGTCGGCGTTATCCAAAAAACACACAGCCTTATATGGGAAGCCGGTGACCGCGTCATTCAATGGGTTACGTCAACTGGTCGTTCAACCAATGACATCAGCGATGAGCGAAACTTGGCACTTATGGTTGGCCAGGCGAAAAGTTCAACCGGCGAGGTGGTCGGAAAAGGGTCTGCGGCCGCCAATGCGGCTCGCGCTGCCAAGCAGACCTCGCAAGCTAAGACAGCAACTGATAATCAGAAGCTGAACTAGATCTTAGAGCGCGCAATCGTTACTTTAATGGGTAGCGATTGCGCTCTTGAGCCTTCGCCTGATTACGACGGTACTCTGCTATTCCGGCCGCTGGATTAGGCAAAACATCCAGATTCACGTTCTTAGCATTAATACTCTGCGCTAGACCGGCTGGATGCTGTAGATCGTCCACCGCAAACAAACGAACAGCCCCGCTCAAAAACTCTGGGTTCGTCTCGCGGTAGAGTTTGTTCCATTTGCGCATCAAAACGGAGCTCATGTGCTCAGGGTGCGCGTTCAAGAAAACGGTGGTTTTATGTGTCAGCATATACGCCTTAGTCGCCGCATCGTTATACCCAGCTTGCAATAGTGAAATCTCTTCGTGCAACTGCTTAATAGCCTCTTGATACTTTTCAATCT
Organism: uncultured Gammaproteobacteria bacterium; assembly: GCA_964351295.1. Lineage (GTDB taxonomy): Bacteria > Pseudomonadota > Gammaproteobacteria > Arenicellales > Arenicellaceae > Arenicella. The sequence goes on along the minus strand of CAYGNS010000374.1, from coordinate 265 downwards.
GCTTTTGATGTTGATACTCGATGGCTTCCTGCCTACTCATTACTTTAGTCATGGGTTCTCTCCGTTGATTGACTCTGAGTCGATTTTCCAACCAAAACGGGTTTTCTGTTAGCTTTTCCGCAAAAAAAAAAGCCGTAGCACAAAATAATTTCCCAATTTGAGAAAAAGGGTGCTGGTTTTCAGTGTTCATAAAGCGATTGGATTGTGCTATTTAACTGTTAATAGCAAGCCATCCAACTCACTAGCCATGAAGAATTTGTCCCTC
>CAYGNS010000373.1:0-3359 GCA_964351295.1 uncultured Gammaproteobacteria bacterium | reverse complement strand
CCCTAGTACTGGGTGATTCGCCAACAGCTAGAGCAGGTAAGCTAGCCCGAATATTGTCCGCAGTGTAGTGCTTTTGGCCCGTTACATTGATTGCGCCTATTTGATAGCGCTTAATCAGTAAGTCAACACTCCCGTCGCTTAACTCTTGAGGCGGAAACGTTACGCGATAAAAACTGTAGCCCGCATCACTCAAGGCTACTTCTAGAGCATCCGCCGCGTTTTCAATCGAATCGATGCCGCGATCCGCACCTAAAAAAGGCTCTAACAACGCCTGTGCAGCCACCTCACCCAAGGGATTATCACCAAGGATATTAAATCCCCTTACGTCAAACGCCACGCGTTCGGTAAGACCTTGCGTTAAACGTTCAACTGATGATTGAGTTTGCGCTAGAACCAAATGGTGCGGCAACATTAAAAACCAAACACCAATCACCGCAATTCGCCAGACTCGCAAAACGCTGGTTTGGTGTGGCATTCGCCCGCTCAAACTGTTTGTTATAGCCATTAATCACTACCTACCTTTGGGCATTCTCGTAAGGTTTCTTTTGAGTTAGCGCTGTACAGGGTCAAATATGCAGGCGAATGAGCTAATTCAGTCTCCGCGCACTGACGACACGATACAGGTTAAGTGCAGAATAATGGATCATTGTAAGCCGATAGTTAAATAGAATTAAGCTATTTATACGCAAAAGTCGAATTGGCCATTCGACTTATCAAGTGGTTGAGTAAGCAGTATCGGTACAAAATTGGAGCGCTCGGGGGGGACCAGCGGGCAGTAACAACACTTAGAGTCAATCTAAATTAGGCAGCGGCTCGCTATCCATAGCAAGCGCGCAGATTCCCCAAAGGTCGATTTATTATGGTCGAATGAAACTCGGACGGTGGCAAACTAGCGCTTAATTCGCCTCCACCGGTTTTCTAAAGTTCGAGTGAATCGGTAAGTTTAGCTCTCAACCGCTCAGCTTCACGCCGACGACCTGCATCGGCAACGGGCCGATTCACTAATTCAGGTGCGTTTAGTGCTTTTTGCAAGTACTCCATGGCCCGCTTCGGCTCGCTCGAGTCGGCTAGGAAGTCAGCAAAAAAGAAGTTCGCGTCAAGGCCGTTCGGATCAATTTCTACGGCTTTAGCTAAATGCTGACGCGCTAGCTTTTTGTCCCCAAACCCAATTGGCCAGCCTGGTACTTTATGATAGAGCACACCCAAACTGGCGTAAGCAGATCCATGTAAAGCGATTGGATCAATGTCGATCGCACGCTCGAGACGTGCTCTGGCGCGTTTGACTAGCCCCAAAGCGCCAATGCCGCCCTTTTTATCGGCCAAGGTGCTTAGCACGATTCCCGCCCAAATTTGCATTGGTGCATCGTCTGGAGCAGCATTTGCGAGTTGCTCAGCATACTCAGCAAGCGCAACAAGGCCTTCGACCGTATCTTGGTTCGTTGCCGTTCCGTAGTTTAGTACCGCCCATCGCTGTTGTACGTCAGCAACATCCAAAGATGAGGCCGCCCAGCCGACACGAGCAAATAATGTAATGGCGATAAACAAACAGAAGACGCGAAAGTAGAATTTCATAGCATTACCTTAAGTTTTAAAATTTAGTGGACAGAATTAAACGCTTGCAAACTGCTCAATGATTGACAGTTTTTTCTTAAGCGCCTGAGTAACCAGATTGGGGAATACCGCATTGAGACGCATAAACATCGCTTCAGGCCAAGCGACTTTGTTGGCGAGTTGTTCGCTACTCATAAACCTTATTATTTGTGAGGCTACTTTTTCGGCGGAGTCTATCGGTGTGTTAAGCGCTTGATTGAGTGCCACCACTGACGCCGCGTTAATAGCCGTGTCGGTGGCGCGTGCGGTAAAGTGGCCAACTCGAATGGGCGAATTAGCAAGCTCCCTTGCAAGGGCTTCGCTGAAGCCCCTCAGCGCATACTTACTTGCTGAGTAGGCAACAAAGCCGGGGTAAGCCAAGCTTCCGAATACAGACCCGATATTTATGATGCGGGCATGTTCTTGTGTTTTCATAATGGGCAACATACGCTGCGTAAGGCGCATGACGCCCATGACATTCGTGCTGAACATTTTTTCGATAACCTCATCGGAGGTGTTTTCGAATAAACCAAAATGACTAATACCCGCATTGTTAATCAAGACGTTCACGGGCGGCCGTTCAGCAAGTTCGCTCACCATTGCATCAATTTGGCCAACATCGGTAAGATCCGCCACTAGTGAGTGGACTGTTTGCCCCGGCCTCGAAGAACCCACCAGTACCGACTCTAGCCGCGCTAACTTCTGGGCATCGCGACCAATAAGATACAGGTCTGCACCCTCAGCAAACAATTGCTTAGCGAGTGCAGTACCAATTCCACCGTAGGCGCCGGTTAATGCAACTCGAAACTTAACTGTGTTGTTTTTCATAAGATTTACCGGGGCTATGCCACTTTGCTCGCAAGGTTTGACGACTTAGCGAGCGCGGGTATTTCTCTAAAGATATTGCCGTACAACTGATACATAGCTAAAGCCATGTCCTCAACCGCCTGTTGATCCGCGCTCGACGTAAGCCGATTAACGATCTTTTCGAAGCTTTGCATGTGTCCTACGTCAAGACTGCCGTGCGAGACCATGTAAGACATTGCAGAATGGGGTAAACCCAGCGAACTCTGTATTTTATGCGCCGCCTCAGTCGCAATCGTTGAACTGGTTTTTTCTAGCACGTACACCATGCCCAAAAAACCCACCGGGTTTTTACGGGCAATCGTATCGTAGGCATAAGCGACCATTAGCTCGGTACACAGTGCGGCTTGCCCTGCGGCCACAGAGCGACGGTCGCCACCCATTTTGGCGATGTCATTTAAAATCCATTCTTGGTGACCAATCTCCTCTGCAATATAGGTGGCTAAAGCCTCGCGCAACCACTCATGCTGATCAGTCAACCTGCTACCGCACGCCATTAAGAGCGGCACTGTATGCTTAACGTGGTGATAAGCCTGCTCCAAAAAGGCCAGGTACTCGGTTACCGTTACCGCGCCTGACAGACTTTTCGATACGATTGGAATGGCGTGTAAGGTGTTGCGTGGGTCTTGCGTTATTTGCTCGAGTCGAGCGAAAAAAGTAGGGGTATTAGGCATATATGTCTCCTTAAAAAAGTTTGTTCAGTTAAGTCACTGCACGAGCAACTGTAAGGGGGGATTCCAAATCGGCTCTGGTTGCAATAATTCGCTCTCGCACAAATTTGCCGGTGCTCGTGAGCTCTTTATTCTCGAGGGTAAATCTTGTGCAGGACTGCCAATCTGTCACATGCGCAAAGGCAGGCAAGGATCGGTTGGCTCGAGCAATTGCCTCGCCAATTTGCGTAGCAT
>CAYGNS010000372.1:0-3364 GCA_964351295.1 uncultured Gammaproteobacteria bacterium | reverse complement strand
TATTTCAGACTTGTCTTGTTCTAGGTGTGCACCGAAGCGGCACTTCTGCCGTCACTCGCTTGTTACACAAGCTGGGGCTCGACTTACCTAAAACTTTGATGTTGCCCGTTAAGGGGGATAATCCAGAAGGATTCTGGGAATCGTCCGTAATCATGAAATTAAACGACGAGATACTAGAGTCAGTTGGTCAAACCTGGTTTTCACTGGGGTCGATTCCCGAACCGTGGTTTGATTCGCCAGAGGCTGAGACCTGGCTGGAAAAAATTATCGCTACCGTACTAAGTGAATATGACGGGGCACAAAGAATTGTCATCAAAGACCCGCGGATCAACAAAATCCTACCGCTCTGGCTAAAGGCGCTTAATCGTCTTGAGACCCAGGTCACTATCGTCGTCGCTTGTAGACACCCAGTTGAAGTCGCCAGTTCTCTCTACAATCGGAATCAGATGGACCCAGCCCTAGGCGTGTTGTTGTGGCTAGAACACAATCGCGATATCGCTCGCTTTTCAGAGGGTCAACAACGAGTATTTATTGGCTTTGATAATCTGCTTGATCACCCGCAAACTCAAATCGATCGTCTCACTAGCGCCCTTCCCATTGATTGGGACCCCGATGCGAGAACAGAAGTCACTCAAAAGCTCGGTGATATTTTAAAGTCGGAGCTTAAAACCTATCGCGTTGCAACGGATGATCTAGTTGACTTTGATACACGGCCCGTTGGGCTAGCCTGGCAATGGTTGCAGTTTCAATGTAACGCAGATTTAGACCTTCTCGATAATCACTCATTTATACCGTGCAAGGACGAGGCGATATTAGTAGCACACGACAAACCGGTGTCGGGATTTGCGGCCTTGTGGGCCATTTTTAGAGCGCATCGATTTGGCATGCGGATACTTAACACAACCTTAAACGACACCAAAGTTGAACTACAAAACACAAAGGCCGCGTTAACAGAACGATCAAATAGCGAGACACAAGCACTCAAAGAGCTGGGGGACTCGTATGCCAAATTGGCCGAAGAACATGATGGCCTCTTAGTACGGGTAGACCAGCTCCACCTCTCTGAAGCGGAGCTAAAAACTCAGATCGAGTATTTAGAGCATCTTAGTCAACGTACCCTCAATGAAACCATCGAGAACGCTGAGCAAAGACGGATCGCGAGCGAGGGCTTCCATCGGCAAGAATATGAACGCCTATTAACCCTGCAGACTGAACTCCAAGAAAACGTTCGAGAGCTACGTTCACAAAACATCAGCCAACACCATCGACTCGCACTAGCAGAGCAGCGCTTAGCGAGCATGCTAGCGAGCGGCGCATTCAGATTAGGTAATCGCTTAACAACGGGAGTGCGTCAATTAAGAGGCTCACGAACCGGCCGAGCACTGTTATTCTTAAAAGCTGCGCTCGGATTTAGGTTGGGTAATTGGATACGAATTCGCAAAAACATTCGCTTTTTAGAACGTAGTGGCGCTTTTGATCAAGACTTTTATTTGTCCACTTACCCTGTTTTAAAATTTTCGCGGTTAAGTGCAATCGAGCACTATGTTTGTAATGGCGAAGCCGAAGGGCGACTTCCATGTGCTGCGTTCAACCCAAGAGTATTTGCACACTCTGAGTATCAAGACAGCGCGTCACTATGGTGCCTGTTTGCTCAGTATTTACAACTATCACCCGCGCAACAAGAGGCCTATTCACGGAGTAGCAGTGCTGCTACTAACGAGGCAACTATTAAGCATGACTCACGCCAAGACTCGCAGCGCGCAATTAAAGGCGTAGTGCGCTCCGCTGCAGAGCAAGTCTTGGCCGAGCGAGCAGAACTAAATACGCTCCTCAAGCACCTCAAATTCAGTCGCTCAGAAGAACCACAAGCATCCGTCGTTATCCCAGCGTTTAACAACGTGATCGATACCTTGCGCTGCTTAAACGGCCTGATGCAACAGAGTTTGACAGACTTTGAAGTCATTTTGGTTGACGATGCGTCAACAATTGATACGTCTGCGTTTGACGCTATATCAGGTATAACCCTAATTCGTAACCGGCAGAACCTAGGTTATTTACACTCAGCCAACAAAGGAGCCACCCACGCTCAAGGGCGCTACATCGTACAACTAAATAACGATACGATTCCTGCTCGCGAATGGCTTGCCGCTCTACTTAAACCTTTGCAGCAAGATGAATCGATCGGCCTCGTCGGATCGCAAATGCTAGCGCCAAACGGGCTGCTGCAAGAGGCCGGCGGTGTTATTTTTGATGATGGTTCTGGGTACAATTATGGTCGGGGAGATAGTCCTGAAAACGACCTGTACAATTTTGTTCGCAATTGCGATTATTGTTCTGGCGCATCTATCGCGCTGCCCACGGCGGTCTGGAATAGCCTAAAGGGCTACGACCCCTTTTATACGCCGGCTTATTACGAAGACACCGACCTAGCCATGCGGGTACGGCAGATGGGCTTGCGTGTAGTCTACACGCCTTTTTCTAAACTGGTTCATGTTGAAGGTGTATCTTGTGGCTCAGATGAATCAGATCCAGATTCCATTAAGCGGTTTCAAACTATTAATCGTACAAAATTTGTTGAGCGCTGGAGCCAACAACTCGCAAGCTATGGGTCTTTACCGAACAGCGGATCGATTAATAATCATGTAGCTAAAACTAATCGAACGGGAACATTGCTTTGGGTAGACGCAGTCACACCCACACCCGACCAAGATGCAGGTTCGGTTGATACAGTTCACCACCTTTGCCACTTACGCTCACTTGGTTGGGACGTTACATTTGCTCCGTGGGACGGTTATCGGTACGAGCACAAATACACCGATCAACTTAGAACTGCGGGAATACGTGTTTTGTGTCAGGGTCATCCGCATGTCTTAGCCGCAATAGAAAGCCTCGGTATAAGTTTTGATGTTATTACCCTCTCGCGCGCACCCGTTGCCATTCAGTCGCATGAGGTACTCGCCAACCTATATCCAAATGCTAAATTTGTCTTCAATACCGTCGATCTGCATTATCTTCGGTACGAGCGCGAAGTTCAGCTCATAAAAGAACAAAAGAGCCAAGCTACACCACGCAATCAACCGGTACAAAAACAAGACGAACTCGCTATCATGAGGCGAACCGATGTGACTTTTGTGGTAAGCGATGAAGAAAAACGCATCCTTGCTGACGAGCTTGGCGAAAAAACCGCCCAACGGGTTGTTGTAATACCATCACCGCGCGACATCCACCCGCCCATAAAAACGTTCAATGAGCGAGCAGATGTTGCCTTTATTGGTAGTTACCAACATCCACCCAACCTTGATGCCGTCGATTATTTTTTGACCCATATTTGGCCCTCGTTCAGCGAGCAAGTAGAGGGAGCGAG
>CAYGNS010000371.1:0-3399 GCA_964351295.1 uncultured Gammaproteobacteria bacterium | reverse complement strand
TTGCGCGGCGACGAAACGGTCTGCGTACAACGTTCTAAACATGCCGTGCAGTTGGTACACACAGAAGCGTATAACTACTTTGCTATGCTTAGAGTTAAGCTTGGTTGGGGGTAAGTCGCACCATGGCACTACTGGACCTAACCATCAATAATTTTGCGGTTGTCAAAGCGACCGAAATAGACTTCGCGCGCGGATTTACCGTCGTTAGTGGCGAAACGGGAGCTGGTAAGAGTATCGTTCTGGACGCCCTCGACTTAGTCTTAGGCGCACGCGCAGAAGCGAGTCTCATTCGCTTTGGCGAAGAGCAAAGCGATATTAGCGCGAGTTTTTCGGTGCAAGACTTACCCGAGGTCAAAGCGTGGTTAAAAGCGCGCGATCTAGATAGGCGTGAATCAGCGGACGAACTATTAATTCGTCGCGTGTTGCGCACCGACCGTCCTACACGTTGTTATATTAACGACCAAGCGACCACCCTCGCCACCCTCAAGGAGCTTGGTTTGTTGCTAGTGGACATACACGGCCAACATGAACATCAATCGTTACTTCGCAAACCAACGCTGCGCACTATTGTGGATGAGCGCGCTGATATAAACGAAGCCTTACTTAGTATTAGCGCCTTGGCGAAATCCATACAAGCAACTCAACAGAAACTCGATTCTGTACAACAGAACATGGATGACAACCGCGGACGTCTCGAGCTACTCGCTTTCCAACTGGATGAACTACTCGATGTCAATTTAATTGAGAATGAGTTTGAGCTGTTGGAACAGGAATACGCGGTATTAAGCAATGCGGATGAGTTGCGCAGTACCATCGAGAGGGCTTTGACTGCGCTCTACGAGGACGACGTCACTAACGTGTCGGCCCTGCTTGGAACGCAACAGGCGCGACTCGAGCGGTTCACCTCAATCGACCCCAACCTGGACTCTGCCTGTGCATTACTGAGTTCGGCTTTGGCGCAAGTAGATGAGGCGCAAACCGAACTAGAACGAGCGTTAAGTCATATCGATGCGGACCCAGAACGCCTCTATGAAGTTGAGGCGCGGCGCGATACCTTGATTAATCTTGCGCGCAAACATCGCTGCAACGAAAATGCGCTTCTAGAGCGACAACGCGAGCTACAAGACGAATACGACCAACTGCAAGGCGCCGACGCGCAACCCGAGCAACTGGCAAACGCTCTGCACAAACTCAAAGCGGAGTACGCAGAACTCGCCGACACCATTTCGGCCGCAAGAATTAAGGCTGCCGCAGTGTTGGAACACGATATAACCGCACAAATGCAAGAGTTGGGAATGCAAGGTGGCCGCTTACATGTGAGCGTATCTCGATTAGACAATAATGAACTGCGTGTGAGTCAACACGGTCAAGACGATATTGATTTTTTAGTGTCGACTAATGCGGGGATGCCTCTCAAACCGCTCGCGAAAACCGCCTCGGGAGGGGAGCTGTCGCGCATTAGTTTGGCGATTCAAGTAATCGCCAGTAGAAGCTCAAGCACACCTACTTTAGTATTTGACGAAGTGGATGTGGGCGTTGGAGGCGGCATAGCAGAGATCGTCGGCGAGCGATTACGCGAATTAGGTCGCAATGCCCAGGTAATTTGCATTACCCATCTTCCACAGGTTGCGGCGCTCGGCGAACAGCATATATTAGTGAAAAAGACCGCCGCCGATGAACAAACCACCACCGAATTAATTAAGCTCAATGATGAGCAACGCGTTGAAGAATTATCGCGCATGTTGGGTGGCGTAGAAATTACCGATAACACTGTTGCACACGCACGCGAAATGTTAGCGCGCGCCACTCAAAGCCACGCTGCATAACTTATGAATCTAATCCACATGAACCCGCAGCCCGTGCTCGCTGCACAAGAACAACCGATTAGCAGTGCGACGGTGGCCGACATAGCATCCATTCAAGTGCTACTGCAACATTATGCAGGCATGGGGCAATTATTACCTCGCAGCAAGTCCGACCTTGAAAAAAACATTGCTCACTTTAGAATCATTAAGCGCGACCATGAAGTCATAGCCTGTGCGTCGCTAGAGCACTTCACCACCGAACTGGCCGAGGTGCGCAGCTTAATGGTTAAAGAAAGCTGCAAGGGACTCGGCTTAGGCGCGGCCCTTTTAAGTGACCTTATGCAGCGTGCCCGGCAGCAAGGGGTTAAGCGACTCATGGCGCTTACTTACGTGCCAGATTTTTTTCATCGGCACGGATTTAAAACGGTTAACAAAGAGATATTCCCTGAAAAAGTTTGGGGTATTTGTGTAAACTGCTATAAGTTTAACAATTGCGATGAGATTGCCGTTTTGTTGAACATCGAATCCGCCCACGCTGGCTAACGAGACGGCCACCCATTTATACGGCGGTTAACGATTAAAGCGAGATGTAACGCTAACAGACACGTCAAGCTTCTTAATACTGATCTGCACAATCTGCTTCACCATTGCTAACACTTTTTACCACTATGATGCATCCGATGAAACCATTTTTGTTATTGCTACTTGTATCGCTGTCGCTGACTGCCTGCATTCGTCCCTATGAGCCAGACATACAACAAGGCAACATTCTTAATAACAGTAATTTGCAAGAACTTCGCTATGGCATGAGCAAACAAGAAGTGTTGTTTATTTTAGGTACACCCATGGTCATTGACCCGTTCAATGAGCAGCGCTGGGACTACTATTATTCCAAGCGGAACAGCAAGACAAAGCAAACCACCTCGCGCTTAATCACTGCGATCTTTGATGGCGACCAACTTGTTGAACTGCGCGGTGATGTGAGCTTAGATCAGGTTGCGACATTGGAACCCAGTGAAGAAGATAAACAACACGGGGGCACCGTAATTACTGAGCCGACCCATAAAGAAAAGGGCTTCTTGAATCGCCTTGGTCTGTTTAATCGTGACGACTAAACAGCGGGATCGAGTCGATAATCCCGCTCGTTTGAATTCCCAATAAAAAAGCCGGCGTTGCCGGCTTTTTTATTGGGTAATGAATTCGTCTATTGGCTAATCAATTCGGTGATGCTACTCAATGCCACGTTCTAGTTATTTGGGCAGCCTGCTCAACACCAAGCCCGTTTCTGCCAATTTCGCCTTAAGTGATCAATCGATTGTAAAAAAGCGGCATCAATTATTCAGAACCAACGCACAAACTTAGAAATCGCTCAGAGCAAGAAGGATGGGCGCCGTACACAGCGAGCCCAACCCTTGGGAATCTCTACTTGATTTTCGCTTCTTTGTACTCAACATGTTTGCGTACAACAGGATCGAACTTCTTGATCACCATTTTTTCGGTCATCGTACGCTTGTTTTTAGTGGTTGTGTAAAAATGACCGGTGCCAGCACTGGAAACCAATTTAATTTTATCTCTCATAAATCACCTTGTAGAA
>CAYGNS010000370.1:0-3405 GCA_964351295.1 uncultured Gammaproteobacteria bacterium | reverse complement strand
CCTGTCTGCGAACGGGGCGCTGGCGAATTTGAAGCCATCTCGTGGGAAGAAGCCCTTGATACTCTCACGGAACGCTTAAAACACATTCGCAGCACCGACCCTAAGAGATTGGCTTTCTTCACCGGCCGCGATCAAATGCAAGCCCTAACAGGCCTATGGGCGAGTCAATTTGGCACCATCAATTGGGCGGCCCACGGCGGCTTTTGTTCAGTGAACATGGCGGCGGCTGGACTCTATACCACTGGTTATTCCTTCTGGGAGTTCGGCGACCCAGACTGGGATCTTACTCGCTATTTTATGCTGTGGGGGGTGGCCGAAGACCACGCTTCCAACCCTATTAAGTTAGGTCTAGAAAAACTGAAAAAGCGCGGCGCAAAGTTTGTGGCCGTTAACCCTGTTCGCACTGGGTATCAAGCCATCGCAGACGAATGGGTGGCCATTAAGCCCGGCACCGATGGCGTTTTTGCACTAGCGATGGTGCATGTGCTGTTGCGCGAACGCTTGATTGACGAAGAATTTCTAATTCGTTACACCAATGCCCCACAACTCGTTATTCACAACCCTGGCGGCAATGATGATGGCCTTGTATACCGCGACGCAGAGGGTAATCCCACGCTTTGGTGCCAAACCCAGCAAGGCGTAACGTCGGCCTTACAGGCTGACGTAAACCCCGCTTTAGTTGGCGAGTATACAAGTCCCGAGGGTGTGACCTTACGCACGGTGATGAGCTTGATTGTGGAGATGTATCTCGACGAACAATATGCGCCACACGCCGCCGCCGCGCAGTGCGGTATTGCCGCCAAAGACATCGAACGCATTGCGCTAGAGATGGCTCATGTGGCATTTAAAGAAACCATAGAGGTACCTACGCCATGGGTCGATTGGGCCGGACGCAAGCACGCCTCGTTTATTGGCCGACCCGTGTCGATGCACGCTATGCGGGGAGTCTCGGCCCACTCCAACGGATTTCAAACTTGCCGGGGTATTCACCTATTACAAGCTTTGCTTGGCACCATTGACTGCCCCGGCGGTCACTTAGCCAAACCACCTTACCCCAAGCATATTCCACCAGCCATCAAGCCAGCCAAAACCAGCACCGCGAATACACCACTCAGCGCACCACCACTGGGGTTTCCTACTTCACCGGAAGACTTAGTCATTGACGACCAAGGCAACCCCTTGCGCATAGACAAAGCGTTCTCTTGGGACGCACCGCTGGCCAACCACGGCCTGATGCATATGGTGATCAAGAATGCCGTTAATGCTGATCCTTATGCGATCGATACGCTAATACTATTTATGGCGAATATGGCGTGGAACTCAAGCATGAACACTGCGCAAACGATGGAGATGCTCAAAGCGAAAGACGCGGATGGGCAATACAAAATTCCATTTATTGTGTGCGCGGATGCATTTCATTCCGAAACGGTCGATTTTGCCGACCTGATACTTCCCGACACTACGTATCTTGAGCGGTTCGACGCCATCTCGCTACTCGACCGACCTATATCGGAACCACACATGGCTTGCGATGCCATCCGCCAACCCATTATTAAACCCGACCGCGATGTGCGGCCCTGGCAGGAAGTCCTTATCGACTTGGCCGGCCGACTCCAATTACCGCTCTTTACCGCCACCGATGGACAACCACGCTACAGTGGTTACCAAGACTTTATTACCCATTATCAGAAATCGCCCGGTATCGGGTTTTTGGCAGGATGGCGCGGAGCAAGCCAAGACGAGCACTTACTCGGCGAACCCAACCCTGGGCAATGGGCTCGCTATCAAGAAAACGAATGTTTCTATGAGTTTGCCTACCCTGATCACTTTAAATATTTTCGCCATGCTAATCGCGACTATTTGGAATTCGCGCAAACGCTCGGCTGGGTCGATCGCAGCGAGCAGATCGTTATAGAACTGTATTCAGAAAACCTGCAACGATTCCGACTCGCCGCCTTAGGACAAAGCGACGGCCCGCAGCCGCAAACCCAAGCACAGCGCGAGCGTATCCTGCGCTACTTCACGCCATTACCCAGTTACTACCAGCCGTTGGAACAACAAGAGATCGACAACACGGAGTATCCGTTTTTTGCGATTACACAACGTCCCATGCATATGTACCATTCGTGGGACTCGCAAAACACCTGGCTGCGGCAAATTACTTCACACAACTACTTGTATATGAATGCGCACAAAGCGCTGGAATTAGGTATCGACGATTTGAGCTGGGTATGGGTCGCGTCGCACAACGCCAAAATTCGCGTGCAAGTGAAACACATGCACGGGGTACAAGCGGATACGGTGTGGACTTGGAATGCCATTGGCAAACGCAAAGGCAACTGGGGGCTAAGCGCCGATGCGCCCGAATCCACCAAGGGCTTTTTACTTAATCACTTAATTAGCGAGTCGCTCCCTAAACAAGCGGGGATTACTAATTCCGATCCCATTACCGGGCAAGCCGCGTGGTACGACCTTAAAGTAAGCATTACGGCCTGCCATGCGCCAGAGCAACTGAGCCAACCCCAATTTAGCGCGTCGCACGCGCAGATGAGCAACCCTACGGCCGACTTGGCGTATCAGTGTGGGGAGTCGATTAACCTAAAACGCTCGTTTAAAGACGCACTGTTTAAAAAATAATGCTGCGTAGCCACACTCTCAAACCGGAGAAACTGTCACAATGCGACTCGGCCTTACCGTAGATCTAGACACCTGTGTGGGCTGCCATGGCTGTGCCACGGCCTGCAAGCAATGGAATAGCTCAGGCACGCTGGGCCCATTAACCGATCTTAACGCGCACGCCAACGAACCAGATGGCGCGTGGCTTAACCGCATTCGTACCTACGAGGTGCAAGTAACGGGGCACGCTAGCCAAACCGTGCATTTTCCCATGAGCTGCTTGCATTGCGAAAACGCCGAGTGCGTCACGGTATGTCCTACGGGCGCGTCCTATAAGCGCGAGGAAGACGGTATCGTTTTGGTCGATCAAGATAAGTGCATGGGCTGTAATTTATGCGCATGGGCCTGCCCCTATGGCGCTCGCGAATTAGACGAAGTGCAAGGCACCATGAAAAAATGCACGCTGTGCATCGACCGCATCTACGACCAAGAACTTGCGCCCGAAGACCGCCAGCCCGCCTGCGTGCTCACCTGCCCAACTGGTTCTCGCAAATTTGGTGACTTTGACGACCCCAATTCCGAAGTAAGCCAACTAACCGCGAGCCGGGGTGGATACGATCTAATGCCCGAACTCGGCTACGCCCCCACCAACAAATATCTGCCCGTTCGACCCGCTCCCACCGTTGCCGCGCACGCCATCAGTTCCGCTCACCACGCGTGGCTAAATGGCTGTAGCAACAAAATGATCGCGCGTTAATTATGCACCCAGCGTTTTCAGTACTGTTCTTT
>CAYGNS010000369.1:493-3426 GCA_964351295.1 uncultured Gammaproteobacteria bacterium | reverse complement strand
TATTTTTAACGCTTTTTTATCAGTGAATTGGTTGTAAAGCAATCGGTAAGCGGTGCTTGCTTTGTACCTACGCGTACACAAAAAATGACCGCCCACCCCGGCCAGAGGTAATGTAAAACAGAACTTTGACCTTAGCTTCCACTTATGGACCTTAGAAAAAAGTATCTGCCGATTAACGCAGATTAAAGACAACAGATTTATCTGCGGATAATCATAAGAATTGCTTTCTGAGCCAAAATTACGGCACTATTCTCTTATTCTAACCATGCGCAGTTGGTCAAATCCTAAGCCTTACCCAAAGAACGCTCAGGATCAAGGCGCTAAAATTTTGAGATATGAGAACGAATGAACTTTCTAACAGCAATATTTTCGATCTTTACCATCGTTGTACATGTGCTGGTTTTTATCGTGGAGAGCGTGCTTTGGCTTAACCCGATTGTGCACGAACGGGTACTAGGCAGGCTAGGTTCTTCGTTTGACATAACCTTGTTTGAACAGGCGCAAATACTCGAAGCACTCTTTTTTAACCAAGGATTCTATAATTTATTTTTAGCGCTAGGCGGAATTGCGGGCTGGGTGCTGTATAAAAAAGGCCGAACTGAGAGTGGTTTAGTATTAATTGCCTATATGTGCTTTTTTGCATTAGGCGCAGGCTTAGTCCTAGCTCTGTCTACTGGTGCCTATGCTGGTGCAATTGTCCAGGGCCTACCGCCATTGTTAGCGCTACTCGGAATGGCCGTCTCCATAAACAATTCACAAAATCGTTAATGACTCACATCATTATTGATTAGTGTGATCACGGCGTTGCCACGCTTCATTGAAAGTTTTAGATCGAATAAATTGAACGATTTATTAAAGTGGTTAGGGTTGGTGCCATTTTTTACGCAGCAGCTCAGCGATGCAGAACTATTGCACGAGCGCCTAGCGCGAGTGACTGTAGCTCAGCGTTCTCTGATTAAAGTGATAGGTGAATGGGGTGAACGCGTGGTTACGATCTCGCCTGCAATTCGAATCGGCGAGTCTGCGGATAGGCCAACTGTGGGTGACTGGGTTGTGCTCGATGCTTCGTTGGCCAGAATTGAACAGGTGCTTGAGCGCAAAAGTCTCTTTAAGCGCGTGGGCGCTGGGTCAGATGTTGGCATTCAGCCGATTGCCGCTAATGTTGATGTGTTGTTTATCGTTACTTCATGTAACGATGAATTTAAAGAATCGAGGCTTGAGCGTTACCTAACCTTATGCGCCGAAGCGGGTGCGACGCCTGTGATTGTTCTAACTAAAACAGACTTAAGTGATGACGCGAGTGTTTATGTAGATCGCGCCCGAAGTGTGCAAAGAGGTGTGTCAGTCGAAACAGCAAATGCACTTGATGCGAGTACGCTAGATGGGGTGCGCGCTTGGATCGAACCAGCAACAACGGTGGCATTGGTAGGGTCGTCCGGTGTCGGTAAGTCAACGCTATTAAATACATTGGCTGGATACGCATTAGCTCTAACAGGCGATATTCGTGATCAAGATAAGAAGGGGCGCCACACGACTACCCATCGCGAGTTGCACATCTTGCCTGATGGTGGCTTGTTGATTGATGTACCAGGCATGCGCGAACTAAAGGTTGCTGATATTGATCACTCTATTGGCGTTGTATTTGACGATATCGAGCAGTTGGCTCTGCAGTGTCAGTTCAGTGACTGTGGGCACACACAAGAGCCGGGTTGCGCTGTGCGCCGAGCAATAGAGCGCGATGAGTTGGATGCGCGCAGATTGGTGAGCTATCAAAAATTGCAACGCGAGAATACCTTGGCAACAGCGACTCTAGCTCAAAAACGCGAACGAGGGCGGGGCTTTGCAAAAATTGTTAAACAGGCGAAGCGCATTAAGCAAAATAAAAGCCGTGAATAGGCTTGGCAGGGCACTCTCACCAAAGCAACCAACATCTATGTTTCGGTTACGCTTGCTCAGAATTACGGTCTTTCTTATGGGTCTGGTAAGCAGTAAAGCTTACAAACCAGCATGTACCGAGAAATAAGCCCACCATAAAAAACGTGGCTGCTAGGTTTGATCCGGCTCCACCGAACTCTAATCTGTACTGAAGTTCCTTTGATTCAATTTTAAATTGTGCAGCCACCTTTGCTGCATCTGCCAGGGCTGCAGCAACTAAGTCCATGTCCGCCTCGATGTTCGCAAAGATGTACAGCGAAAAAGCGATGTAAATAGCCAAAACAAGTGACGCAATACCAGGCTTCAGTCGATTGGGTGCAAGGTAGGCCATTACAATGAGCCCCGACGAGATGCTTATCCAGAACTCGATCTTAACGGCGATCGACTCACCAAAATAATGGGCTTGCGTTAGTAGGTTCACCACCAGCTGATAAGCGTCAATGTCCATGGTTGCTTTTGCTCATTTGGTTTTGACCCGAGTTGTAAGGCGAAATTCCAAACTTTATGTCTCAACCTTCGAACCTATTGCGGATCGCAACATGGTTTGGTTTTGGCTAAAGTGTGGGTTTGGTATCTTGGTCTTCAGTGCTAGCCAACTGTCTGGGATGATAAATTTGTGCTATGTAGATATTCCAATTCGTAATGAGATACACAATGCGATATCTATACTTTTTAGTGACTTGAAATCGAAAACTCAAGCCCTCAATTTTGACACCTAAAAGCGGATAAATGGTTAGGAGATCAATGGTGGATTTAATCTCAGTCAAAACATTTTTTGCCCCTGATGGGCTCCGCTCGTTTAGGTAGCTTTCTATCTGGGTGAGGCTATTTAAAGCAAGGGTGCTGTAACTAACATCATAGGCCATATTTAGCGAAAAATGTGGCAACGTCACTGGGGTTAGCCTTGGCCAATTCGCTTTGTTCTATCTGCTTCAGCTCAGCGAGTTCTTCCACCGTGAAATTATTTTGAAAATTCATCCCATAGTGGGCAGTAAAGC
>CAYGNS010000369.1:0-483 GCA_964351295.1 uncultured Gammaproteobacteria bacterium | reverse complement strand
TTCGTTTTCAGCTAACGCTACCGATTCTTTAAGTCGTGTATTCATAATTAAATTCTGTTCTTAGTTTAGAGATAAGTCAAATGCGTAAAAACCAACGCGACTGACTACTCAGATCTTTGTCGATCCGTAAGTATGCCATCTACAAACTAAAGATCACCGCTCCGCCATCTTTGAGTGGTACGACAAAAGTGCTCGAGTCTTCAACGAAGCCTTCAAACGAGCCGATATCACATAAGCCGTCGTCACGTGCTGTGCCGCGTTGATCAAACTCGATGGTTTTTGCTACTCCACAATTGCTATTGTCGGCCGCATCAATCGCTGGACTACGCTGAGCCAAACCGTGGGTGGGGGTAGGGCCGTTGTTGTCATCTAGTGGATTAAGAATAGCCGCTAACTGAGTTGGAATATGCAGACTAACCCCATCGTCATCGCTATTAGCATTGATGTCGGTTGCGCCCGGTACGAACATGCCTAGAGCCTGCA
>CAYGNS010000368.1:0-3437 GCA_964351295.1 uncultured Gammaproteobacteria bacterium | reverse complement strand
CCTCCCCGTCATTCCCGCGAAGGGGACAACTAAACTACCCCAACAACTCCCTCCAACCCTCATAAATCATCACCATCGCCAGCGTATCCAACTCGCAGTATTTGAGCAGCGCTTGGCGGATCTCTTCGCGCTCGTAATCCGACATCTCTTCAAACTGCATACGGCCATAAGCGGTGAGCGCCGCGCCACCATCGCTGAGCTCATCGCTCGTACTCAATAACTGCATGTCTTTGTTTGAGACATCCGCAAACATCTTAGGCAGCCTTTTATAAGGGTCGGTTACTACGCCATCTTTAAGTTCAATCCACTGCCAATCCTTAAAGTTAAGACTTGCAATACCATCCACTGCGCCATAAATGGGTTGGGAATACTTATCCTGTAAAAAGCGTGAGCTATTGAGCAGTGCCGGGAGCACCGCTTTAATGGAGTTCGAACCATTGGTGGCGGGATCATAGTAATAGCGCTTGACCAAATCCAACAGATCAATCATGTCGCGCTCGCCACGCCATTGCTCATCTGACGACTCGCCAGAGTGAGTAATGGATTGGATAAACGCACACAACTCGTCGCAATCGGCGATTGCTTGCTCATTCGCGCGAAGCTGCCGGTAGATCATATTTAAGTACGTATTCTCGTGGTTGGAATACCTAAAGATGCTGCCGTTGTCATTCTCTAGCTGCTTTTTAAGCGCCCGCACAAACTCATAATTGGGGAACACGCCGCGCTCGGTATTTAAATACTCACCCACATGCGCCACCGTGCCGTCTTCGTATAAAACATGATGCGAAAACTGAAACGCAATGCCCTCATAAGGCCGCAGTCCCGCATTAAACGGGATGGCCACCATCGACGTCTCAAAGTCGATAAAGTGTAGCGGGAATACCCAGCTGCTCATCTCATGTTCCAGCCCCGGCTGATCGATCCACACAGAACTATCCCCAGTTTGGTATTTTTCAACCTGCAGCCAGCGCCGCTCACTCGCTGAGATCCCTGGCTTATTGTCTGGCCCAGGGTTTATATCCACCTTAGCAAGATCCATCATTTTGATGCAACCCGATGCAATCATCTGATCCTTTTTTAAATAACTCCATACATCAAGCACGGTAGGCTCAGCAAAGTCCTGATCTTGCCAACCAAGCATCGCCTTCCAACATTCCTTTTTGCCATTCAACAAGCCCGCTTGTTCCTCGTGCTCTATGGCATAAAACTCACAATCACCGCAGGCCTTGGATACGGGTGTTGATATTTTGGTGTTGGACGCATAGCGATCCGCATACAACGCAACCCGCTGACTAAAACTTAAAGCCTGCGCATCGGCCCCATCACTACCCGCCCCTTCAGTACCGGCGTAGATGAGATCGCATTCATGATCAACATTAACCGCGCGCAAGATGGGAGGCGTAAGGTCCTCGTTGGTTATGGTAGCCGACACCACCACCGACCTGCGCCCATCATCATCTTTAACTAATCGAAACTTCTGATTAAGACCATCGGTTGGGCACGTAGCCGATTTATCCGCCAACAATAAATGAGCCAACACCGTATAGCCTGGCAGCGCTCGATTAATAACGTATTTCTGAAACGCCACATCATAGAGATACTTCTGCCAACCAGAGTAAATGCCACCACTCTTTGTGATAAACGACTCACCCGCATTAATAGACTTTGCTTTAACTTCATAGAGCCGTAAGCGATCACCATCCTTAACCAAGATATCCGCACGAATAAACAATGTATCGGTGGCAATCGCCGCTTCGTAAATCGTAACCTGATCCTGCTGCAACAGCTCGTTAGTGCGCGCCAGCGCCTCGTCGTAGCCCAACGCTTTAATATCGTGTCCACCCGCAAAATAATACTTAGCCAACTCACCCACCTGAAACCCACCATCGGCCAAGGCCTGCAAAAAGGAATCCTCAAGCTTTTGATTGGCATACTCGCGCTTACCCGTATAAAACAGCTTAGTGGGGCATTCAGTCGCCAGCGCGAATCGGGATTTGGTTAGGTATCTTTTGGTGGGCATTGGCGGTTGATTTCCTGTGACTCTTTGCATAGGGCTGGCAAGCAAAATATAAACTGCCAAATATCTCAGTACTTCGGTTCTTCATATTCTGCCCCCGCTAATCCAAAATGCGCTTTCTCAGCTCATGCATCGCTAGTTTCTTTTCTCTCGTGTTACCCAGCCTAACAGAATCCACCAAAGCGAGTAACTCATGTAAAAGCGGATCACGTTGAACTGCTTCTGGCACCGATCTATACAAAGGTTTAACAGCCTGACCTTTTGTTTTCCCTTTCGCGTACGGCCAAACAAAGTTTTCCTCGCTTTGTATTTGATCCTTAAGGGGCAAGGCGCTATGAGCAGTAGGCACTCCGCGCACGATTGGGCCAGGGCGCTGCGGAAAGGCATAAGGTAGACCGTATTGAATGAAGTCTAATAATGCGAGTCGACGCACCTCTCTACCCTTAGTATCCAGCAGTCCAGCGACTTTAGACCGAGCAATAGACCGGCTCATTTCTGATTGAGCCAAGCCAAGCTCACTCGCCATTGGCACCTGCAACCATGACATATCGTTACTGGCAATTATTTTTAACAGAACCACAATATCTTGCGGTCTCATATTTGAATTATCTTTGCTCATATGTGAATATCCCATATCCAGATAAAGGATATTCACATATCCTCAAGACTCTTTCAATGGTTTAATTGACCACCATAGAACACTTGACTCGTTCACGCACAACTCAAAGTGCGCCACAGAGACTTCGTTCGCTCTTTTGTTCTACTGAACCTGATCGGGTACCGGCGTTCACTTTTGTTATAGATGTTCGGTTGCACATTATTACAATCAGACGAAAGCCATAGATAGTGAGCCATAATACATTCACTTCATCATTTGTTTCTGTGCTCACGAGTCTTCTCCCAGCAGTCCTTGCCATGGGTCTTCGTTTAACGGCTTGCTCTTTTCTTTAGTCGATGGGCTTTGCTCGTTTGAGGCGGAGGCATCGTCGGCTAAGGCGGCCAACACGGCATTTAACTTCTCCTGTGGCACCAACAGAAGCTCGCTTTTAAGCCCGTTGACGATTAACTCAATGGTATCGATACCGATAGTTATTTCCCGATCGGGAAATACAACATTAAATTCCACCCTTACCATGCAAAACATTCCCGATCGGGAATTTTCACTTGCGCTTAGTCAGATTATGTCTAATAATTTCCCGAACGGGAAACTTAACAAACCATGACATCCATTCGATCACCTCAACAACTCGGCGATGCACTACGCGCCGCTCGCAAGCAACTCCGGCTGACGCAGCCCCAGTTGGCGCTGGCGGCAGGAGTGGGTGTGCGTTTTATTGTTGACCTTGAATCTGGCAAGCCCACCTTGCAACTAAAAAACGTGTTGCGGGTTATTGATGCCTTAGGTGGAGAGATTCAGTTG
>CAYGNS010000367.1:0-3451 GCA_964351295.1 uncultured Gammaproteobacteria bacterium | reverse complement strand
GATGCAAAGCGTGCGACGAAACCTCCATGCACACTTGCGTGATACCCTGCGCGACCATTTGCGCCAAGCAGCGCTGTAGCGAGATGGGATCAGGGGTGGTGTGCGTAGCCGATTCGATGGCGCTTACCGGGCCGATCCCAATCGTTCCTATGAAGGCACTACGCATTCCAAGACGCTCAAATGCTTGCGCCAACAAATACGCGCACGTGGTTTTGCCATTTGTGCCTGTCACCCCAAATACCTGCAACGCATCACTTGGATGATCAAAAAAAGCACTGGCCAAGATACCGACTTTGCGTTGCAAGCCCACCACACCAAACGCAGGGATGGCCAAGCCCGTTAAATCTTCGTAGCCCAACGATTCATACACAATCGCGACAGCACCATTCTCAATGGCCGCGCGAATAAAGTCCCGACCGTCATTGGCGACGCCGGGGTAAGCCAAGAATAAACTTCCAGGCGTTACGGTGCGGCTATCCAAGCACAAGTCGGCCACCTCAATGTCAGCCGTAGTGCTTACACCGACCAGCTCTAATAGGCTCTGCAAAGACTTCGAATAACTCATCGTACGCCCCCCAATTTGTCGGCAGTTTGCAGAACTACCTCAGGACGAGAAATCATTAACTCTGGTATGGGCGCCGCTCGCTCAATTGCGTCTGGCACCACACCACGCATGCGTAAAGCCCCACTCATAACGGCGGAAAACACCGGCGCGGCCACTAGGCCGCCGTAGTAGTCGATTCCTTTCGGATCGTTAATGGCGACTACGGTAATCAGATCTGGGTCGCTCACAGGCGCAAAACCGGCAAATAGGCTCATATAGCTATCGTCTTGGTACTGACCATTAACGACCCGATGCGCTGTCCCTGTTTTGCCTGCCACGCGGTAGTAGTCGACGCGCGCTTTGGGCGCCGTACCCTCGTCCGAAACAGCATTTTCGAGCATTCGATTAATGCTCGCGACGGTGCTGGGTTTGAACACTTGCCGACCTTTAGGTGGCTGCACCAGCGGGGTGAGACTGACCGGCAACAACCTGCCCTCGTTGGTTAAACTTGTGTAGGCACGAGCCAGTTGCAAGGTGTTCGCCGAAAGGCCATAGCCATAAGACAAAGTCGCGTGCTCGATGGGTCGCCACTGCTTGCGATTGGCAAGAATGCCCTCTTGTTCGCCGGGTACAGGCAAATTGTTTTTAGCACCAAAGCCCAGCTCTCGGTATGTGTTATAGAGGCTTCTGGGCTGCATAAGCATGGTGATTTTGGCCGCGCCAATATTGCTCGACTTACTTAATACTTGCGCAACGGTAATCTCGCCAAGCGCTTTGGTATCATTAATAGTATGACCGCCAACAGCATATTTGCCCTGCTCAGCGTCGATCAGCGTAGTGGACTCAACGACACCTGCATCAATAGCCATTCCCACACTAAAGGGCTTCATGGTAGAGCCGGGCTCGAAGGCATCGGCAATCGCGCGATTGCGAAAACGCGAACCCGTAAGTTCGCTGCGATCATTTGGATTAAAGTCAGGCGCACTCGCCATGGCAAGCACTTCGCCCGTCTTAGCGTCCAACACCACAATAGATGCGTTGGTAGCGCCATGCTGCTGCGCCGCCGACTGTAATTGCCGATAGGCTAAATACTGAATTCGTGCATCTATGCTCAGGGCCACAGGTTCACCATGCTGGACCTGTTCGAGTTGTTCTACATACTCCACAATCTGACCGGCATTGTTGCGTAACACCGAAGTACGCCCCTCCTTGCCGCGCAATATCGCGTCAAAAGCCAATTCAATCCCTTCTTGGCCTACGTTATCGATATTTGTAAAGCCCAGCAAATGCCCAACCACGGGGCCAGCTGGATAAAAACGTTTGTACTCACGTACCGTATTAATGCCTTTAATATTGAGCGCGGCTATCTGCTCGGCCTCAGCGGGCGGTAGATGGCGCTTTAAATACACAAATTGCTTATCGGCTCGGGCGTTAGCGCGCTCAAGCAAGGTTTGCTTGGGAATATCAAGCAATCGCGCAAGGGCCACCAGATCCGCGGTTTTTTGATTCGCCAAAAATGCCGCTGGATGCATCCAAATGGAGTCGACCGGCGTACTAATGGCGAGGGGTTGACCATTACGATCGACCACCATGCCGCGAGTTGGCAGCTCTTTTTGTACGCGTAGATAGCGTGCATTACCCTGTTCCTGCAAATACTCGGCATCAATGACTTGCAAATAAACGGCGCGAGCGATAAGCGCAGTAAAACCGCAAAAAAACAAAAACCCGATGGCTTGGTAACGCCATGTGGACACTGGGATCACCACGTCCTTCGTCGCTTTGCCACGACCGTTACGCGCGCCTAACCCTTGCCCCTGCGCGAATCCTTTGGTATCTCGCAATTTAGCCATTACGGTGCCTCCCGAAGCGCCAAGGGCAGTTCGCTCGATTGGTTCGGATGATCGAGATCCAAATACACAATCTCGTCTGACGTGGGCTTTTTCATGGCAAGTTGGGCTCGCGCATCCTTTTCAATTCGATGCGGAAACGAATACGTATTCACCTCGGTCAATAACTGCCCCCACTCATCAACCAACTGATCGTGTAGGCCTTTTTGAGCCTGCATATCGACATAGGCTAGGCGGTGCTGATGACGCACACTAACCACCATTATGGCGGTAAAAAACAGCAGTCCAGCGAGTACATAAGTGGGGTTAATGCGCATTACGGACCTCCCACTCACTGAGTTTGCTATCTGGCATGTCCGTTCGCTCAGCCACGCGCAGCACGGAACTGCGCGCTCGTGGATTACG
This sequence comes from uncultured Gammaproteobacteria bacterium, assembly GCA_964351295.1. Taxonomy (GTDB): domain Bacteria; phylum Pseudomonadota; class Gammaproteobacteria; order Arenicellales; family Arenicellaceae; genus Arenicella. The sequence continues at coordinate 655 of CAYGNS010000367.1, read as the reverse complement.
CGCTACTTCCTCGGCACTCGGCTTCATCGCTTTGTCGATAAGTCGCAACGGCGCTGAGTAATCCAAATTATTAGTCGGCACATGTCTTGGCGGCAGATTGGGCTGTGCGTAGTTGCGCATAAAGCGCTTTACAATCCGGTCTTCCAGCGAATGAAAGCTGATCACTACAAGGCGTCCACCAGGAGCCAGTAAGCGCACCGCTTCGGGCAGAGCCTGATTCAATTGAATCAACTCTTGATTAATGTGCAAGCGAATGGCCTGAAAGGTACGCGTAGCGGGATGCTTGTGTTTGTCCTTTTTGGGGGTGGCCGCGGCAATGATAGCGGCCAACTGCAAAGTACTGTCAAGCGGTGCTTGTGTGCGGTGCTCCACGATCGAGCGGGCGATGCGCCGAGCGAATTTCTCTTCACCCAACTCAAACAACACCTTCACTAAGTCGGCTTCGTCAACCCGCATCAGCCACTCAGCAGCCGTTTCGCCCACCGAGCTGTCCATGCGCATATCTAAGGCGCCGTCACGCATAAAGCTAAAGCCGCGCTCAGCTTCATCAAGCTGCGGCGACGAAACCCCTAAATCCATAAGAATGCCATGCACTGACGCATCCACTCCCACCACGCGACGAATTTGGTCAAACGCTGTGTGCACGATTTTGACG
>CAYGNS010000366.1:0-3478 GCA_964351295.1 uncultured Gammaproteobacteria bacterium | reverse complement strand
CACATACTGTGGTTTTTATTTTGTCGCACGACACAGGTGTAACTTCTACCGATCTGGCGTTATGGGAACAACATCTCGCGGGAGAGTCGCGCAACCGGACCCGACTAGACGACGTGACCACACGCCGTCGTTTAGTGGCGTTAAACAAAATTGATACACTGTGGGATGGTATTCGCAGCGAAGCGGAAATAGAGGCCGAAATTAAAAAGCAAGTGTTAGGTACTGCGGTAACCTTGCGACTCCCCGAAGAGAATATTTTTCCCGTTTCTGCCCAAAAAGCCTTACTTGCCAAATTAACCGGCGATAAAGAGTTACTCGAGCGCAGTCGTATGCCCGCGCTCGAAACGGCCCTAGCCGAAAAGCTCATTCCCGAAAAGCGCCAAATTGTAGTGGATAAAGTAAAGGGATCCATCAACGATATCGTACAGTCTGCAGACACCATATTGAGTAATCGACTACGCGATGCCGAAGCTCATATAGCCGAGCTGAAGCAACTTTCGACAAAAAATACCGATGTGATTGCGCACATTATGGTCAAGGTGCAGTCCGAAAAATCAGCGCTCGAGAACGACATGAAGCGCTACCAAGCGTTACGCGCGGTTTACTCAAAAGAAACGACTAAACTGGCACGAATTTTAAGTAGCGAACGTCTTGAAGCGCGTATTGCAAAAACCAAGCATTTAATGGCTAAGTCCGCTACCTCGGTCACTCTGCAACGCGCAGTCACACACTATTTTGAACAGCTCAATAGTTATCTAGATGATGCGATCATGCAGGCCAACGAGATCGCCTATTTATGTGAAAACATTACCCGCGATTTTGAACAAGACCACGGCATTGCCAATTTTTCTATCCGACGACTCCGCCTAGAGAAGTTCAAACAGGAAGTCTCGCGCCTAGAGCGAAAACATCGCAAGCTGATGGACACTCGCAGCCTGTTTTTCCGTGAGCAAATGTCCATCACCAACCGTTTTTATGATTCAGTATGTAATGCTTCTCGAAAAATATTCGAACGTGCTTCGCGCGACGCGAGCAATTGGAATAATAATTTGATGGTGCCGATGGAAACGTATGTGCGCGAGCATCATACTCAGCTAAGACGGCGACTAGAAAGTGTTAAACGCATACACAAAGCCTCCGACACGGTAGAAACAAGGTTACGTGAACTGGGCGGGATGCACGTCGAACTAACCGAACAACTCGCCAGTTTCAGTGCGATTGCCAAAGAGTTTGATGCGCTGCTAGACGAAGTGCCGCAGGTTCCAATGGGCGACGGCGATCACACCGCTGAGATTTTATATTGGTCGCACAAGCCTAGCTTTTAGACGCCTGACGCTAGCGCCACGGCATGTGGTTGGTGCTTAGGGTCGGCATTTATGCTGAGTGCGTAATCTTTATCACGCTCTGTCTCAGCTAGGCTGTGTTACAGTCAAGCAGAGCAAAGCAAGTGGTTTCGAGCCGCGATGCTCGCAACCCTAAACATTAAGATTCAATTCAAAACTAAACTAATTTATGTCTGCAAAATATTCGATGAGTTATTCCCCTAGGCTTGCGACACGCAAAAGCGGGGGCACGCTAATGCGCTCGAGTCGTATTTTATTGTGTTCGCTAGCGCTTGTGATGTTGTCTGGCTGTGCGTCTTATTATGGCGCAGCGCGTATAACCTCAGAGCCCAGTGGTGCCGAAGTAATCAATCTTAAAGACGGTACTATCCTTGGTGTTACGCCCACCACCGTTTGGTGGAAAACAGGAAGTTCAGATAGGCAACATATATCTCTGCGACTCAAGCTCGATGGCTATTACGATAAAGTTGCACCGTTTTGGCTGAGCATGCGCCATAAATCGCAAAGCGAAGCCATGGACTCACCACAAGTAGTTGAAACGGTTTTGCAACAGCGCGGAGACTAAGCCCGCTTTAATACGTCTGGCGCCTGGCGCGCTCTAACCGCGCGCTTCTATTTGACAACTCATGTTAAGCAACCATTTAGGGAAAACGACTATGCAATTAAAATTAATTATTGTGCTCGCCGCAACTCTGCTCATAAGTGCCTGCGGCAGTGGCAAAAAGGATTTCAAACTTAATGTAATGTCTGATCCACTGGGGGCTTATGCGTTATTACAAGTGACCTACGAAGATGAATCAAACTCAGATTGGATTTTTCTAGGGCCAACGCCGATTGATATTCAAAAGCAAGTAAACTTCGCTAATGCGCAAACCGTTTCTTTGAAAGTGTTTCGCCAGGGTTTCTACGAACAAGTTAAAACATGGAAAGCACGTGACTTTCTGAAAGAACATAAATCCAATAAAGGCATTACTTGGGTTCCCAATATGGTGCAGGAATAGCACTCTATTGAAGCGGGGAGCAAGGGCGGGCTCCATTCAATCCGCCTTTTTCCGATACCCTAACTCTGGGCTGGTGTGTAGGGTTGCCCTGTTAACTGAGTATATTTTTGCTGCAGTTCCTGTTCGGTTTCTGGATGATTCGGATCAACCAGGATGCAATCCACAGGGCAGATCACCACGCATTGTTGCTCTTTGAAGTGCCCAACGCATTCCGTGCATTTAGAAGCATCAATTTCGTAAATTAGCTCACCTTGATAAATCGCATCGTTTGGACACTCAGGTTCGCACACATCACAATTAATGCATTGATCAGTAATAAATAAAGCCATGACAATACGCTACCAACGTGCGTTTTTGCTTGGTTCAGAAAATAATAACATTGCGATTAAGCGGTTAATGGCCACGCTTACCCGGCCTGTTCTGCGCGGCGCGCATTCCACTTGCCGACCATTTTGTGCTTAACAAACGCGGGCACGAAACTGGAAATATCGCCGTCGTAGTACGAAATTTCGCGCACCAAAGACGAAGAAATAAAATAGTTTGCCTCAGAAGGTGTTAGAAAGATTGTTTCTACTTCTTCGTTAAGCCGACGATTAGCAGACGCCAATTGAAACTCGTAATCAAAATCTGAAACCGCGCGTAAGCCGCGAATAATAAAGCGAGCGCCTTCGCGTTGTACCAACGTGACGAGTAGATCATTAAAGCGAATAACGCGCTGGTTCGAAATAGATTTAACCACCTCGTTCACCATTTCTAAGCGCTCATCGATACTAAACAACGGGTTTTTGCGTGGGTTATCGGAAACGGCAATAACCACTTCGTCGAAGATCTGCGCAGCGCGCACCACTAGGTCTAAGTGACCATTGGTGATCGGATCGAAAGTGCCTGGATAAATCGCTATTTTTTTCATTCCATTGCCTCGAATACGAGAGCTTTTTCAATACGCTTTGAAGACGCAGTATACCTGTTTCAACAACAAATCGGCGTATAGCTCTCCTAGTCTTATGCCTCACCGTTAAAAAGATACAACCCAAAGCGAACTTTTCCCGCCGTTTGTAGTCGGTAGCTTGCAAAGCCATCGGGTGGTGCTGCTAAGTCTGGCTCAGCGGCATCGGTGTCGATGCTCCTCACAGG
>CAYGNS010000365.1:0-3491 GCA_964351295.1 uncultured Gammaproteobacteria bacterium | reverse complement strand
CACATCAATACATCAGCAAAGGCCTCCACCTACACGACGAGCTGCAAACCAACTCGAACATCAACACGAGTCTAGCACCGCATGCGCCCTACACCGTCTCGGACGAGCCCTTAAAACGCGTGCAAACGCTGGCCGACGAGCTGCAAATTCCCATACACATGCACGTAAACGAAACGGCCAACGAAGTGACTGAGTCGCTGGCTTTGTATGAACAAACACCGCTGGCAAGGCTCGAAGCACTCGGTCTGCTTACCCCCAGACTGATTACGGTGCATATGACACAGCTCGATGCAGACGAAATTACCAAGTTGGCAGAATGTGGGGTAAGCGTAGTGCATTGCCCAGAATCCAATATGAAGCTCGCCAGCGGTATTTGCCCCACAGCGCAACTTCTAAAGGCTGGGGTGAATGTGGCCCTAGGCACCGATGGCGCCGCGAGTAATAACGATTTGAGCTTGTTTGGCGAAATGCGGTCGGCCAGCCTACTTGCCAAGGTAAGCACCGGCGATGCATCGGCTCTGCCCGCGTGGCAAGCATTGGAAATGGCGACCATCAATGGTGCAAAAGCGCTTAATTTAGAGACTGAAATCGGTAGCCTTGAAGTCGGTAAAGCGGCAGACATGGTGGCCGTCGACCTATCAGCCATCGCCAGCCGCCCCGTCTTTGACCCCATCTCGACCCTTGTCTATAGCTGCTCCGCCGAGCAAGTGAGCGATGTGTGGATCAATGGCAATCGCTTAGTCAAACGAGGCGAACTGGTGGGCGTGAACACGGCACACATTTTAACGGCAGCCGATCGCTGGGCCGATAAAATTACATGTCGGCCGCACAGCAACCACGATTAGCGACTGGGCTTAAGCGTCGCGCAGCCCGAGTCATTCAACTCGAATTACCCCCTAACCGATTTATCTGGAAAAACTATGAGTGCCAACGTCGATTACGCCGAAGTACAAAAATTTGAAGACCTCGCTTCGCGCTGGTGGGACCCTACCGGCGAATTTAAGCCACTGCACGAGATTAACCCCTTACGCACCGACTACATTAATTTACATACGCCGGTCGCGGGGCTTAAAGTGCTCGACGTAGGCTGTGGCGGTGGACTCGTAAGTGAAGCCTTAGCACACTTTGGCGCCCACGTTACGGGTATTGATATGGGCGAAGCTCCGCTTAGCGTCGCGCAATTACACTTACAAGAAAGTGGTCTTAACGTGGACTATCGGCGCACAACCGCTGAAGAGTTGGCGGAAGAACTCACAAACAAGGGCGACGCGGGGTTTGATGTAATAACCTGTCTGGAAATGCTCGAACATGTGCCACAACCCGCATCGGTGGTAAAAGCGTGCGCGCAAATGCTAAAGCCGGGGGGCACGGTTTATTTTTCAACCATCAACCGCAATCCCAAAGCATGGCTCTTTGCTGTGGTCGGGGCCGAATATGTGCTTAATTTGCTGCCAAAAGGTACGCACGAATACCAAAAATTTATTAAGCCTTCAGAACTGCAACAATACGCCATGGAAGCGGGTTTAGAGTTTGAAGATATTATTGGTTTACACTTTAATCCACTTACGCAGCGTTATTGGTTAGCCAGCGGTGTAGACGTAAACTACATGGTTAGAGCGCGCAAGATTGCCCAATGAGACTCACTGCCCTGCTGCTCGATCTTGACGGTACGTTAGTCGATACCGCGCCCGATATGGTCGGCGCACTCAACCGTTTACTCGCGAACCACGCCCAGCCTTCGGTGAATGTGACCGATGCCGCTAATCAAGTTTCTAATGGTGCCCGTGCGCTCATCCAATATGGCTTTGGCAGTACGTTGGAGCCCATCCGCGAACAAGCGCTCATTGATGAGTTTTTGCAAATCTATGCTCGCCATGTGTGCGAACACAGCGTGGTTTACGAAGGCATGCTCAGCTGCTTGGAGTTCTGTGAACAGCACGCACTGCCATGGGGCGTGATTACCAACAAACCACTGGCTTTGGCAAGGGACGTATTAGACGGCTTAAGCCTACTAACACGCTGTAAAGTTTTGTTAGGCGGCGACAGCTTACCCGTGCGCAAACCAGACCCCGTTCCGCTACTGCACAGCGCCATGCTACTGGCTCTTGCGCCCAGTGAGTGTTTGTACGTAGGCGACCACTTGCGCGATATACAAGCCGCTAAAGCGGCAGGAATGGAAGCCGGCGCAGCCACGTGGGGCTACATCGAACCAGACACTCAAATAGACAGCTGGAACCCTGATATTATCTTTAGCAGTCCTCTCGGCCTTGAGCGCTACTTGCGCGAACGTCGGTTGGCACACGTTTAAAGTCTATGCTGGGCGCATCGTATTCAGCTATAGCCAATGGCAATGCCAACGCTGTGCCTGCGAGTAAGCAAGCAATCAAGAAAAGTCACACCATCCAATCCCGTTAGATGCTTATTCATTTGCAAACAAGCTTAGAGCAACTGGGCATTCAACTCAGTGATTCGGCACTCTTAGTGCTGCTGACGCTGCTCGCACTCGTGCTCGGCTTCGTCTTAGGTCTGCTCAGCAGCCGGATTCACGCACAACGGCGCATCCGCCACGCGGCTCAAGAGCACGCCGCGCAAAGAGAACAAGAGCAACACTTCTTTGACGATCAACTCGATCGTATGCAACATCAATTTGCTGCACTGGCGCAACAAGCACTCAACGCCAATAACGCGACCTTTATCAGTTTAGCTCAACAACAATTTAGTCAGCTGACGCAAAATGCAAGTAGCGAATTTAAGTTGCGTCACCAAGGTATCGAAAACCTGTTGGAACCCATACGCAGCAGCCTACAGAAAACCGAGCAACAGCTCAGTAAGATAGACGCATTGAGGCTCGCCAGCGAAACCAAACTCGAAGAACAAATTAAGCACATGCTGAGTAGTCATCAGGAATTGCAAACACAAACGCGCAATCTAGTCACCGCATTACGACGACCTGAAGTGCGCGGGCAATGGGGTGAACTTACCCTCAAGCGTTTAGTAGAGATGGCTGGCATGTCGCAATACTGCGACTTTGTGGAACAGGCGTCGGTGCGTACGCAGGACGCCTTACTGCGCCCAGACATGTTGATCAAATTGCCCGGCAAACACACCATCGTCGTTGATGTGAAAACACCGTTAGATGCCTACTTAAGTGCGCACGAAAGCAGTGAGCCACGCGAGCAACAGCGACACTTAAAGCAACATGCTAGCAACGTACGTAAACGCATTGTCGAACTCAGTCGCAAACAATATTGGCAAGAATTTGCTGGCTCTGCCGACTTTGTATTGTTGTTTATCCCCGGCGATCAATTTTTAAGTGCGGCGCTTGATACGGATCCCACTTTGCTAGAATACGCCATTGAGAATAAAGTACTTTTAACCACGCCCACCAGCTTAATTGGCTTACTTAAGACCATCGCCTACGGTTGGCAAAATGAAGCGCTCAGTCGCAACACCGAACAGATTCGGCAAACGGGCGACACTCTATTAAAAAG
>CAYGNS010000364.1:0-3499 GCA_964351295.1 uncultured Gammaproteobacteria bacterium | reverse complement strand
AAAGCGTATGCAAACGGCCGATGGTCAGCCCACCGGCGCTGTTTTTGGACTCATGAATATGGTTAAAAGCCTCATGAACGAGTATCCAAAGGCGAACATCGTGGCGATTTTTGATGCTAAAGGCAAAACCTTCCGTAACGATCTATACCCGGAATACAAAGCGAATCGACCGCCGATGCCCGACGAGTTACGCAGTCAAATCGAGTTTATTCATCGTGGCGTTAGAGCGCTCGGTATACCCCTAATTGCCATGCAAGATGTTGAGGCCGATGATGTGATTGCTACCTACGCTAAGCAAGCCACGCAGAACGGCCAAACTGTGCTGGTAGCCAGTAGCGACAAAGATCTAGCCCAGATTGTGAATGCGCAAGTGCACCTCATCGATACGATGAAAAAAGTGATTATTGATGAGGCCGGAGTGGTGGCCAAATATGGTGTACGGCCTGATCAAATGATCGACTTATTAACGCTTATGGGGGACAGTTCGGATAATGTTCCAGGAGTACCCAAAGTAGGGCCCAAGACCGCGGTTAAGTGGCTAGAAGAATATGGTAGCCTCGACGAGATTGTGGCGCATGCCGATGACATAGGCGGTAAGGTCGGTGAAAGTTTTCGTGAGTTTATTCCGCAGTTACCGCTCTCTAAGGATTTGGTGACGGTGCGGAGCGAGCTCGTAGTTGAGCCGCCTTTGGCGGACGCCAGAATGGGCGCGCAGGACCGTACGGCGCTGATCGACATATACCAAACCTTACAGTTTAAAAAATGGCTAGCTGAGTTAGGCGAGCAAACCAACGAAGCCGTCGCAACCACCAATACACCCTTCGCGGCCGGCAAGTACGAGTTGGTTTTAGGCAAAGCTGAGTTTGAGCAATGGATTGATCGCCTCGCAGCTTCGCCCGCGTTTGCCTTTGATACCGAAACCACGAGTTTGTCGGCGCAGCAAGCCGAACTCGTTGGCGTGTCGTTTGCGTGCGAGGTGGGGCACGCTGCGTATGTGCCGGTGGGACATCGATATATGGGCGCGCCCGAGCAATTAGATATTGACTACGTGCTCGCCAAGCTAAAACCGCTTTTAGAAGACCCAGATCTTCCTAAAATTGGACAAAACCTGAAATACGATATTTCCGTTTTGGCCAATTACGATATTAGCGTGCAGGGTGGGCTGTTTGACACGATGCTCGAATCGTATGTGATCGACAGCGTGAGCAACCGCCATGATATGGACTCGTTGTCGCTCATTCACTTAGGCCACCAACCCGTCGCCTATTCTGAGGTGGCGGGTAAAGGCCGTAATCAAATTACTTTTGATCAAGTTGATCTTGAGCAAGCTGGACACTATGCGGCCGAAGATGCCGATATTACTCTGCGCTTGCACCATCAATTGATGCCCACGCTTACACAAAATCCCGCGCTGCACAGGGTTTACAACGAACTCGAACAACCCTTGATTAAAGTGCTGTCTAAAATTGAAGATAACGGGGTGTTGATTGACGATACGATGCTGTTAAGGCAGAGCCAAGAGCTGGCTAAAAGTATGTTGGAGATCGAGCACAATGCTTACGCATTGGTTGGACGCGAGTTCAATATGGCTTCGCCAAAGCAAATTCAAGAAATACTCTACGACGAAATGGGGCTACCCGTCTTGCGCAAAACCCCGAAGGGGGCGCCATCGACTGCTGAAGACGCCCTGCAAGAACTGGCGTTAGAGCATGAGCTTCCGCGGGCCATTTTGCAGCATCGAGGTCTGGGTAAACTCAAATCCACTTATACCGACAAGTTACCCACGATGATCAATCCGCGTACGGGGCGGGTTCACACGTCGTATCACCAGGCGGTAGCGGCAACCGGTCGCTTGTCGTCAAGCGATCCAAATTTGCAAAACATTCCGATTCGCACGGCCGAAGGGCGGCGCATTCGCGAAGCGTTTATTGCCCCCAAAGGTCGTTCATTGGTGGCGGCGGATTACTCGCAAATAGAGTTGCGAATTATGGCGCACTTATCCGGTGACGAGGCGCTGGTGAATGCTTTTAATAATCAGCTCGACATTCACAGTGCAACGGCTGCCGAAATTTTTTCTATGTCGCTGGCTGAGGTTGGGAGCGAACAGCGGCGTTATGCGAAAGCGGTTAATTTTGGTTTGATCTATGGCATGTCGGCTTTTGGGCTAGCGCGCCAACTCAATGTTGAACGCAAGGAGGCGCAAAACTACATTGATCAGTATTTTGCCCGTTACCCAGGCGTTAAGCGTTACATGGATACTACCCGCGAAGCCGCGCACGAGTCGGGCTATGTCGAAACCATTTTTGGACGGCGTTTGTATCTTCCTGACATCAACTCACGTAATCACAATATGCGCCAGTATGCAGAACGCACGGCAATTAATGCGCCCATGCAGGGTAGTGCGGCGGATATTATCAAGCGCGCAATGATTGCGGTAGACGCTTGGTTGGCGGAACAAAACTTAGACGTGCAAATGATTATGCAGGTGCACGATGAATTGGTTTTGGAAGTGCCTAACGATGCGGTGGACAACGTGATCGAGCGATTAACGGCGCTTATGCAAGATGTGGTAACGCTGCGCGTGCCACTCATTGTAGATGCGGCCAGCGCCGCGAACTGGTCTGCGGCACACTAACAGATTCGTTAGCGATTCCGTGTAACAATTGTATCGGGCTGTCTAGTGCGCAGATAGCCTCGCTCACTGCAACGATGCGCACATCATGTAGGCCCTGATTTTGCATTCTAACCGTTCTTCTAAATCACAGCGTGTGCTCGAATCTCATCGGGCTCGGCGTCGCCTTGCCTTTCATGGGCTTATTGCACTTTGTCTGAGCTTGGCAGCGATCTTACTGTGGTGGATGTTCTCACAACCGACCGAGTCTCCGGCCGTAGCAACGCCGGCTATTTCTAAAGACGTTCAAGTGCCAACCACTGTGCATGAAGCGCAATTGATAACGCCTGAGCCCGCGATTACAACGCCGCTAGTAGCCGTTAAGGAGTCGTTGCCGACCTCGTTGCGCGGCAACCATGCCCACCTAGATGGTGGACTCTATGAGGACCAACTCTTAGGCGTTGTGGAGCGCGTTCAACAAGGCGATTTGACCGCCGCGTTGTCCGAGCTCAATGCACATCTGGTCGCTTTCCCTAAAAGTCTGGTTGGGCAACGCTTACGTGCACAAATTCAAGCGACCGTGAATGGCGACAGCTCTACAGTAGACATGGTTGCAACTCTGCCACAGTCAATGCCTGACGCTGCGCCCATCGCCACACCTTCGGCGCGCGGTGAGCTTGATCTAGACGGCTTACGCCAGCAACTGCAACTGCGCTGGCTGCATACACGCTCAGAGTTTGGTCAGCAGACGCATAGCCGAGTGCCATCGGCGCTGCTCGATCTGGGTAACCATAAACATGTTTTGGTTGCCGATATGGAGCGTGCTCGGTTGTACGTTTATCGTAATGTTGAGGGTCACGCCGAGTTAGTTAGCGATTATTATTTAAC
>CAYGNS010000363.1:0-3503 GCA_964351295.1 uncultured Gammaproteobacteria bacterium | reverse complement strand
CCCCAGCCACCTCGGCCGAGAACCGATCCATCCGCCTGACTGACTCCCCTTCCATCCATCCCAAAAATGAGTGTGCTAAGGATAGTTTTTTTCATCAGTTGCTCCGCTTACGCTCTTCCCATCGTGTTAAATCATTATGCCACCCCTCAATCGGATAAATCCAACAATATTAGGTGAATAGGGGCGCTTAAACTAAGCAGCAATTATTTCAGCGGGTTTCTGGCTGCCCTTGATTAAATTTTAAGCACCCTCGAAACGCGTAGAACTCACCGACCGTTTCGAGCCTTGTCAACAGACTTATCCACAGCTATTGGGGATTAATATCTGGGAATCGTCAACCACGCAATCTCGACATCGCAGTCACAATCTGAACAGTAGTAGAATTTCTGGTCGCCGTCGCGCAAGACCCATTCTTGTTTTTCGAAGGACCAGTGCTCGTGTATTCCACGCCAGCCTGTTCAGTTTTGGCTATAAAACCGCCCAACCTCTAATACCAGCTGCGCTCGATTGCGCACCCCTAGCTCTTTGAATGCAGCCGAGAGCTGATTCTTGATCGTACTTAGGCTTGCATTACGCTTGTCGGCAATCGCCTGATTACTCAAACCATTAATGACCAGCTCAACGACGTCTCGCTGACTCGGTGTAAGCGCGGCCAGTGGGTGATCGGCGCTGACCTCTTTGACCTCAGTCGATTGCAAGCTCGCGCTATAGAAACGATTCACCTCCCCCGGCAGATACACGCCGCCGGCTGAAATAATTTCAAGCGCTGACACCATGGTGTCGGAATTGGCGGCTTTGGGAATAAAGCCAGAGGCTCCTTGATTGATCGCGCTAATAACCTTACGCGGATCTGTTTCGCCCGACACGATGACAATCTTGGCGCTGTTAAAGGTGGCCCGAATGACCTTAAGATTCCGTTCAGGGTCGCTATCAGGAATGTGGTAGTCCAAAAGAACCAATGCAATCGAATCCAGATCCTCGACATCCCCAAGAGCCGCATCGCAATTGGGGTAGGTTCGAACTTCCACACCGTCGTTCAGCGCCTCATACAAGCCTTTCAGCCCGGCTGAGAACAATCCGTGATCGTCGATAATGATTACTGACATGGTTTGGGGCTGAATCGGTGGTCGTAAAAGTACTATATGAGCATGACAAAAGTACTATATAACACCTAAACGCCTTTCCCTAATATCTGTCTTGCCAACGGGCAAACAAACAAAATTGAGATCTCAGGGATGAGACTTTCATTTAACAAGGACGAGAGATTAAAAAAGGGCAAAGTATGAACAACACGAACACTGAATTTCGCGCGACTCAAGAAGACCAACTATCGATCATTGAGCGCGCTTTGGCAACACCCGAAGAGTTGTCGTTTAACTTGAACCAAATCTGGGATCAAGTCCAAGAATACAAATCAGCGATCAGATCATTCAACGTTGGCATGCGATACCCTCGCCTAGACCAGCTTGAAGCCGATCACCGAACGCTGATGTCGCGTTTACGTGGCGAAGCCTTAGATCGTGACGAATTGGCTGCTAAAGCCATGCTGGTTGCCCTGCGTGAGCGGGCTAAACGCATTCGAGACGCTATGAAAACCCCCCACTAATTAGCCAGTCGCGAATCCTCATGAATAACGTTCACTCTTCTCATTTGGCGGTTTACCCAGTAGGATCGAATACCTGGTCTGGTACTGAGCTGGTTAGAAAGCCCCCAATGAAGATAGCGATTATTGATGACGATTCCCTGTGGCGCGAGTCCGTGGTGGATCTCTTAGAGATCCTCGATGAGAACAAAGCGGTCACCATCAAAGAGGCCGGCAATCCAAAGTCGGCCATTGAACTGTTTATCAACCACTCCTCCTTTGACCTTGTACTGCTGGACTACCACATTCCTAGCACGAGCTTCGATGCGAACATTGCCCTTGTTCGCGAAGTCTTTGAACACGCGAAGATTGTGGTAGTCTCTGCAGATAGCTCTCCGAGCCACATCATTGAGGCCATCGATGCAGGAGCGGCCGGATTCATCCCCAAAAGCTCAAATCCAGACTTACAACTTGCGGCCCTGCGACATATTCTCGGTGGCGACATCTATCTCCCGCCTGAGGTTCTACGCGCGGGGGTTGATGCAGGGTTGATCATCGATGCCGATGGAGGTTTGAGCCTCCTCTCCGAGCAACAACGCGCGATTTTAGATGGCGTGGTGGTGGGTAAAGCCAGCAAGGTGATTGCCATCGATTTAGGGGTTAGCGAAGGCCATGTTCGCAACCAGCTCATCGCAATTTATCGCATTCTTGGCGTCCAAAACAGGACTCAAGCGGTTATGATGTTCTCTCAGACATCCAGCCGACCATATCACTAGGAATGAAGGGCGAACCAGCTCAGCTCACATACCAAGACAATGTCGTAAATAAAGCCCTAGAGTACATTGGCGATTTTTCGCCTCTGTGGGCTGTCGTCTTGCTCGTCCCCCATGCACTCATCGCGTACCTGGTGTTTACGGACTCAGGATCGCCGCTGGTGATTTATTGGTTCGGCGGCCTGGTTGTTTATTTTTTTGCTTCTTTATCGATTCGCCGACGCATCTCGTACTTTAGCCCTGGCAAGCACAAAACCACTGCAGCGCTCCTCATTTTCTTTCTCGACGGCCTAGCCTTAGCGAGCCTGGTGTGGTTCGCGCCCGGGTTGAGCAGTGAAGTACACTTTTTAATGGCCGCCAGTCTCGCTATGCTGCTCTTAGCAGGCATAACGACATCAACCGGTTTGATGTCTCTGATGGTGTCCTATAGCGCGCCGATAGTGAGCGCAATCGGCTATATCGTCTATCTGGGTTACTCAGCGGACTTGAGCCAGACTTATTGGATCGTGGGTGCCATAGGCCTCTGTGCGACCTTAATAGTGCTCGGGATCTCGCGTGACGTGTTTAGTGTGTTTTCCGATTCGCATATCTCTAATCTCCACAACCTTAACGTCAATAATCGATTGAAGGAGAATGTGCTCGCGAGTCAGTCGGCCAATGACTCGAAAATGCGCTTTCTCGCCTCGGCATCGCACGATCTGCGCCAACCGATTAATGCCCTGTCCATGTCGATCGCGACACTGAAACTGAAAAAGCCCGCCGATTGTGACCGAATCATTACTCGCATGGACACGGCCATCGAAAGCATTAATTCGCAGTTACTCGGCCTGCTCGACATTTCCAAACTCGATGCGGGCATCGTTGAACTCAAACCGAGCCCGGTCAATTTGGTCGAACACCTAAAAGCAATCGTCGACACCTCCCAGCAAGAACGCGATCGCATCGTGCCTATTTTGTACGTGGGCCCGGATGAGCAAATAACCTGCCATACAGACCCTGTTTGGCTAGAGCGCATTGTCCGTAACTTGGTGACCAATGCCATTAAAAACACCAACAAGGGCAAGATCATCATAAAGCTGGACCAGCTCCGCAAGCACTAAGCCCGCATTACCAACGCGGATACGAGCATCCGTATCGCAAAAGACGAT
>CAYGNS010000362.1:0-3503 GCA_964351295.1 uncultured Gammaproteobacteria bacterium | reverse complement strand
AAGGACGCGGAACAGAATCGTGATTCGAGCTGGACCCGAACCAAAGAATCAGACATCCCCGTTGTTAATCGAAGCACAGATATATCAGACCCTCAAGAGGTGCGTTCCGCCTGCGAAGAGGCAATAGAGGATGGTTCGGTCAAGCCGGCTGAATTGAACAGCCTTTACAGTGGGAAAGAGCTGCCTTTTACCCAGATCGTCGAATTCAGAAACAAGCTCATTAATGCGCCTAAGTCTGATTCGTCCGTCGCGAGCTTAATCGACGAGCAATGGGCTCTGCTGGTTAAGCCACCGATCTCTGAGCAAAAAAGGCTCGTGATAGTCGAGGAGCTCAATATTCACGGTTACGAGCAGCTGAACCTTAAAGGAATCGAGACAAAAGACCTCATTTATGGGGGGCCGATCATCATCGAGGTGCCCAAGCTAGGCAGGACCGTCGCCCGCGTAACCTTCTTAGATGAAAGAGCCGACAGAAGCGTATTGAGCGACATCACCGTGGCGTTTGACCCCACAATCGCCAGACCGAAGCAGCAGCAATTGCTGGATTACATGGTTCTTCGTGAAGCGGTGGAAGAAGTTATTCGAACCCAGGAAGTCTCCACTGAGGACACGGATGAAGTCCTGCAAGCACGGAGAGTGTTAAATAATTCATACACGACTTACGTCAAGAAATACGGTGACCTGCACAACAAAGCGTCCCGAATTTGCAGCCAGTATGATCCTCTGTTTGGTCGCGTTCTGGCGATCGAGCGTCAAGACAAAGCCACTAAGGCCATCTCAAAGCAACCAATCTTTTTCGAGCGGGTGGTCGCTGGTGGTGATTCACTGCCCACGGTCGAGCCAGGAATGGAGGCGGTCTTGGTCTCCATTCTCAAACACGGCTATATCGACCCCAAAACAGCGTGCGATGCTTGCGGAGCGACATGGCCTGAAATATACGAACTCACGAAGGATTCCATCTTCAAGGATCCGCGAACGGGCGAATACACCATTAAGGATACCTATCTGTCAGGTGATGTAAGGGCCAAACTGGAGGAGGCGGAATTTGCCGCGCAGTACAAGCCTGAGTTTCAACGTAATGTTGACGCTCTGAACACCGTTATCCCAGAGAACATCTCAACCAAGTTCGTAACGCATAAGTTGGGCGCCCCCTACATGACGCCCGAAATCCTATCCAACTTTCTGGCTGACCAGTACGAGCAAGAATCAAGCGATTTTGAGATATCCAAGGACCATGCAGGCTATTGGACGGTTGCCTACACCACTAAAAACGGTGCAAACGCGATTCGTCTCACAGAGCTTATAGGCGTCGAGATGAACCACAACCGTTACCTCACTGATTTATTGAATCAAGTGGCAACGGTGATCAATGACGAAAATGGGGAGACTGATCACGACAAATCGGCCGTCGCGCGCAATCGTCAGGAGCGAGCACGTCGAGATTTTTCAGTGTGGGCCACAACCAGTGAGAAATTCCGTCTTGAGATCGATCGACGTTACAACCAAGCGCTCAATCGCTTTGCGCCCATTAAGTGGAATGGTCAACACTTAATGATTCCGGGGTTAAACCCAGCCTTTAAACCGTATGAGCCGCAAATGCGCGCTGTTTGGCGCTTTCTGGTCGATGGCTCAATCTGCGCATCTCACGAGATGGGGAATGGAAAAACGGCGCTCTACGCAATGGCCGCTATGTGTCTGGCCAAATACCGCGGTTCAACGACGTGGATAGCCGTCAAAAAGAATACGTTAATGAAGTCCTACAAGGAAATGCAGGAATTGTTCCCCCGTGCTCGCATTTTCTTGTTGAATCGAACGGCGGCCTCACCGCAACATCGCGTGGAAACTCAAAACCTGCTTAAGTACGGTAAGTACGACATCGTATTGCTGGGCCATGGCACCTTTGAGTCGAACATTAGCTTGAGTGAGGAAGAGCTCATTAAGCGCTCTGAGGCACGTGTAGCGGCCATTCGAACCGCGTATCTTGGCTCGCCTTTGCGCGTGCGAGAGCGCGACCGAACAATCAATCGAGTTCGCACAGCGACCGCTAAGGAGATTGAGTGGGTGCGAAAGAACAAGCCCATTCTGATTGACGAAGTGGGTGTGGATGCGTGGATTTTTGATGAGTCGCAATATGTTAAGAACATCCCAGTAACGTCCAAACATAAAAACATCTCCGGTCTTGATCTTAACCCCAGTAAGCGCGCAAGTAAGTCGATGAATATCGCTCACTACGTTCATGAGCGCAACGGTGGGGAGCGTGGTGTTATCTATGGCAGCGGTACTCCGATCAGCAAATCAGTGGCCGAGGGGTTTGGTATTATTGCCGCCGTACGGCCCTCGATCTTGGAAGCGACGGGCATACGCACCTTCGATCAGTTCCTTCAAGTGTTTGCTGAAACACGGGTCGAAGCGGACCCAACGTTGACGGGCGAGGTAAAAACCAACACCAAGCTCAAGATTGTTAACACAACGGCGCTGAACAGCTTCGTGCGTATGGCGTTTGATTTTGCCACCTTCGAGGAAACCGGCGCGGTACGACCGGATAATAAGCGTCTGATCACCCTGGTCGAAAAATCGCCGCAACAGCGAATTTTCGATAAAGAACTGCGTGAGCGCATTGCTCAAACTGAAGCAGGCAACGTCCACCCCAGAGAGGACAATTATCTTAAGCAGCGCACGCATGCATACTTTGCGGCCAACGATGTTCGTTTGATTTACCCGAACGCGTTTGCTGATCCCAAGATTAAGATGGTGGCCGCCCGTGTTATCGAGCACTACCACGCATCCACCGATCAGCGTGGCGTGGTGACGGTCTGGATCAACATCGGGGTGCCAAGCAACAAAAATGTGAGCCTCTATGATGATTTAAAACAAGAGTTGCTCACGGTGGGCAATATTCCAGAAAGAGAGATCGCGTTCGCTCAAGATGCCGACAACGATACGAAAATGGAGCAATTACAGTCTGATGTTCGAAAAGGCAAGATTCGAGTCTTAGTGAGCTCCGCTGAGCGACTAGGGATTGGTGCCGACATTCAGGATCGCATCATCGCGCAGGTCATCATGACGCACGCCCACACGCCACTTGAGCTACTGCAGATCGAGAAGCGCGGACAAAGGGTGGGCAATGTCTTTGAGAACATCACAACCGAGCTGATCGGAACCACTTCCAGTGAAGACGTGATTCGATTGGGACGATATGCGGATACGATCCCCATGTTCGCGGCGTTTCTGTCTGGCGCAACGCTCTACGATTCGCTGGATGAGGATGCTGAGCTCTCGGCGAGTGACTTAAAGGCCATTGTGTGGGATGTTCCGGAAATGATTGACCGACACGATCTTGAGATCGAGATTAAAGAGGTGCAAGCCGAGCAAATGGCGCATGCCATAAAGCTCAAGAACGCGCGCGATGAACTCGATGGCATTCGCGTTCAATGGGCCTTTGATGGGGCTAAGCTGGAGTTCGTGAACGAGGCGTTGGAGATTGTGAATGCCTGGTACAAAAC
>CAYGNS010000361.1:0-3515 GCA_964351295.1 uncultured Gammaproteobacteria bacterium | reverse complement strand
AGCTCAGACCCATTGAAATTATGGGCGAGGCGTGGGATACGCTCAAAGGCCTAAAGACGCCCGTACTACTTGGGGTGCTAATGGTCTTTGCCGTTTCAATTATTGTTGGGGTACTGAGTGCTTCATTAGGGCTTAGTGCGTCGCCCTTTGATGAGCCACAAGCGATTCCGACTGGAAGCCAAGTTGGCACCGAAATGCTACTGCAGCTTATAAGCACGTTTATCACCGTGCCGATGGGTGCGGGAATATTCATTATGAGTTTGAAGCACGCAACGGGCGGTACCGCGACGGCGAGCGAAACGCTTGCTTACTTTGGCAAAGCACTGCCGATGTTAGGTTTGGTTATTCTTGCTTACATTTTAATAGCGATTGGTTTTTTGCTACTTATCTTGCCGGGCATATATCTCGGTGTTTGTTTTTATATGGCAATCCCTCTCATGGCCGACAAAAACTTAGGCATTGTTGAGGCTTTGAAGGCGTCACGCCAAGCCACGCACCACAAGTTTTTTCCGATGCTAGGTCTTGTCCTTTTGTGCACTCTAATCGTTATCTTGGGCGCTTTAGCGCTGGGTATCGGTTTAATCTGGGCAATACCAATGGCTAGTTTGATGATGGCCATTGCGTACCGCAATATGTTTGGAATTGGTGTGTAGATTAATTTAGTCTTGTCGACTGATGCGTTGTTCCCCTGCGAATGCAGGGGACCTCGTTCATTTTTTATCTAGTTGCTAAATCATGGATTTCCGCCTTCGCGGGAATGACGGGTTGTCGCGGGAATGTCGACGTGACGTGCGAATGACGATGTGAATTCTATTTTAATGACTAGCCTGTTTTGAACAACGCTCAAGTATCCCAGCCAGTAGTACACTCGCAAATCGACAATCAACTTAGGGTTGAAACTCCCGAGGGTGTGCAGCTTGTGGCGGAGCTCGCGGGGCTCGTTCCTCGAGGCCTGGCTTATAGCATCGATCTCATGATTAAGGCCGGTATTAGTTTATTGGCCTTCTTATTACTCACTTGGTTTGGTGAAGCCGGAGTAGGGGTATTCTTAATATTCTACTTTTTGCTCGAATGGTTTTATCCCGTGTTTTTCGAACTGTTCCGCAACGGTCAAACCATCGGCAAACGTGCTATGAAATTGCGTGTAGTGCATGATGACCTTACACCGATTGGTCTGAGCAGTTCCTTAACGCGTAATTTACTGCGTGTGGCCGACTATCTGCCCGGGTTGTTTGTGGTGGGCGGAATTAGCATGGTTGTTACGCAACGCCTCCAACGCTTAGGTGATCTTGCGGCTAAAACGGTGGTTATCTATACCGACGCTGTGCGCGTGAACAGCGATGTTCTTCCGAGCGAAGCCCCTGTCGCGCCTGCTTATGCGATGAGTGTCGAACAAGAGCGAGCCGTGATTGCGTATGCGCTTAATCAGCGCCTCTCGGAACCCCGTAAGCTCGAACTTGCCGAAATATTACAACCGCTTTTCGTGACTATTGGAACTCCTGACCAGCTTGCTGCGCATCTGCGTGGCCTCGGTAAGTGGTT
This sequence comes from uncultured Gammaproteobacteria bacterium, assembly GCA_964351295.1. Classification (GTDB taxonomy): domain Bacteria; phylum Pseudomonadota; class Gammaproteobacteria; order Arenicellales; family Arenicellaceae; genus Arenicella. The sequence goes on along the minus strand of CAYGNS010000361.1, from coordinate 1,973 downwards.
CCTGGGAGAACGCGTGTGAAGCAGCTGGAGTTTGAGCGACATAATCAGGCTGTATGGTCCGCGTTTGAGACTGCGCTCGATCAGCTAGACGCTGTTAAGCCGGCCGTCAAAGGGGAATCGTGCAATGACTTTGTGGCGAATTATCGACGCGTCTGCCAACATCTTGCCGTTGCCAAAAGTAGGCGTTACAGCGCCGGTCTGTTAGATCGCTTGAACGATCTATCTGTGCGGGGTTACTTGCGTTTGTACGCAGGTCAGCGCCGGCGCTCGGTTGGGATCATGGAATTTCTAGTGCACACGTTTCCCGTTACCTTGCGCGCTAACGCGGTTTATGTGTGGATTGCGCTGCTGGCCTTTTATCTACCCTTGTTGCTCATGGTGTTAGCGTGTTTGGTTAATGCGGATCTGATCTTTTCGGTAATAGATCCCGCAGCGGTGCGCGGCATGGAGGCTATGTATGACCCAACGTTGGACAAGTTAGGTCGCGAACGCCAGTCGGATAGCGACCTCATGATGTTTGGCTATTATATTTTTAATAACATCAGCATCAGCTTTCAGTCTTTTGCATTGGGTATTACCTTCGGCATCGGGACTTTTTTTGTATTGATTTACAACGGTCTGGTAATCGGTGGAGTCGCGGGGTATCTGAGCGCTATTGGCTATACCGAAACGTTTTTCCCGTTCGTGATTGGTCACGGTTCGTTTGAACTAACCGCTATTGCGTTCAGCGGTGCGGCAGGTCTAAAACTTGGCTATGCCATACTCAACCCTGGCGAACTCACCCGGTTAGCCGCCCTGCAATATGCCGCGGGTGATGCCATCAAGATTGTCTACGGTTCCACTATCATGTTGCTCATCGCCGCGTTTATCGAGGCATTCTGGTCGTCTTCGCAATCTTTGCCAGTGTCCGTGAAATATACGGTTGGGGCCGCGCTTTGGCTGTTGGTGATTACGTACTGTGTGTTTACTGGGCGTTCACAGCGCGAATCGAATGCAGCTTGATCGAATTATTATTAATCCGCGTGTGCGGGGTAATTGGTCCGCCGTTGATTTAGGGTTTATTTTCGCGCGACGACTCTGGTGGCCTGCGTGCATTTTATATGTGTGTTTAACCCTTCCTGTATTAGTTCTGGGGTTGCTGCCGTCGAGTCTTGGGGGCTTGTGGACGTTAATCGTTTTATGGTGGTTTAAGCCGTTGTTCGAGCGGCCTATTTTGTATTTGTTCAGTCGCGCACTCTTCGCTCAACCATTAACGGTCCGTCAAGTTCTCGCCGCATGGCGAGAGTGGTTACTGCCTGGCACGCTGCGCTTAATTACCACACGCAGGCTTAATCCAGCACGTGGTCTTTACGCACCCATAAGCTTGCTAGAACCGTCCACAGCCGCGCAGTATTCCGCTCGTGCTCAAGTGTTGGGTTTAACCAGCAGTGGTGCTGCGTCTGGGTTAACCATTGTGCTTTACCACTGCGAGGCTTTTCTCACGTATTCCTGCATTTTGCTGCTCGTGTGGTTTGGGGCGGCTGATTTGATGAACGAAAAATCCTTTATGGAAATCGATGATTCGGCTCTCGCGATTCTTGGTCTTTTTAGTGCGACACTAGTTGCCCCGTTTTATGTGGGAGCGGGTTTTATGCTGTATATCGCCCGGCGAATAGAGCTAGAAGGGTGGGACATTGAAATCACTTTTCGTGACTGGATCAACAAAGCGAATGTAGGTGGCGATGCGCATTTAGCGCGTGGCACTCTTAACGCGAAAACTCCTGCCGATGGCTAGAATAGCAATGACTTTTCGTCGAACGTTGCGCACTAAACTGTTGGGTGCCCTGTGTATTGTGTGGGTGTTGTGTAGTAGTTCGCTGGCAGCTCAGCCGTCACCTGACTCTGAACCCGCGGCCGCCCCGCAACTATCGGTCGAAGCAATTTGGCATGCTGATCTCATCGACAGCGTTCTCGCACGCGATGCTTTTGGTACG
>CAYGNS010000360.1:0-3521 GCA_964351295.1 uncultured Gammaproteobacteria bacterium | reverse complement strand
CGCCACGCCCGCGCCCACTAATACTCCATGTTGCCAAGACTTTGATTGATACACCAAGGGAGCGAGTTCGCGGCGACGACCACCAAATACGATAGCCGAGATCGGTACACCGTCAGGTGCTTCAGCGAGTTCCGAATAAGCCTTGTTCTCGTGTGCCGCAACTGTAAAACGTGAATTTGGATGAGCGGCCGGCCCTGTGCTCGCGTCAAACTCTTGGCCGCGCCAGTCAACCGCTGGCTTACCCACTTTTTTATCTTCCCACCAAGGCTGCGCATCCTCGGTTTGTCCCACATTAGTGAAAATCGTATTGCTTTGAATCATGTCATACGCATTACGATTGGTTTTTGCATTCGTGCCTGGCACCACCCCGAAGTAGCCGGCTTCGGCGTTAATCGCTCGCAGCTGACCCGATTCATCAAGATGCAACCAAGCTATGTCGTCGCCCAACGTCCAGATCTTCCAGTCCTTATAGCTCTCGGGCGGAATTAACATAGCCAGATTGGTCTTACCACAGGCTGAAGGAAAAGCAGCGGCAATGTAATGCGTCTCACCAGTGGGGCTTTCCAAGCCGAGGATGAGCATGTGCTCTGCCAACCAGCCCTCTTCTCGAGCCTGCCAACTAGCAATGCGCAAAGCATGGCATTTTTTACCGAGCAGTGCGTTACCACCGTATCCCGATCCAAAGCTCATGATCGAATACTCTTCGGGAAAATGCATAATGAAGCGCCGTTCAGGGTCCAACTCACCGGTTGAATGTAAGCCCTTCACAAAGGCATCGCCCTGCTCAATGCGCGCTAGAGCCCCGGCGCCCATGCGTGTCATCAATTTCATGTTGATCACTACATATGGACTGTCCGTGATTTCCACTCCACAACGCGAATACGGCGAATCAATCGGCCCCATGCAGTATGGAACTACATACATTGTGCGCCCTTGCATGCACTTGGAAAACAAGCTGAGCATCTTTTGCTTTGCGTCAGCTATGTCCATCCAGTTATTGTTCTTGCCAGCATCTTCACGGGCCGAGGTACAAATAAAAGTTAGATGCTCTACGCGCGCAACATCTTCAGGATCGGACAAATGCAGAAAACAATTAGGGTGCGTCTCGGCATTCAGGGGCAATAAGGCTCCCGTAGCGGTCATCTGCGCGATTAAATTATCGTATTCTTGCTCAGATCCGTCGCACCACACTACGGTGTCAGGTTGCGTTAATTGGGCAACTTGATCTACCCAAGACTTAAGTAATTGATTAGTCGTTGTCATAAGGGCCTTCTTTGGCTACTTTTGAAATACGCGCTGTGCGCTCAATCACAGTAGTTTACACCATCGGGTTAAACGCTATCGCGTGCCCACCGATTCGTTGATTTGCGGATGAACTTTGGCTTAGATCGGATTGTGGGAATAACTTCAAATAAAATCTGCAAGCTATTGATATTAAAGGTCTAAACCGAGTCCAGAAAGTGACATAAGAGATTAAACTGGCTATTCGCAGCCATGCATGCTCGTTGGCACTACGAGTGTTCAAAAGATTAACTTTAAACACACTCTCGATGCAGAACTACGGATAGCTTCAGGTGGCGCGAAGTCTACCAAACTCCCCCACCTATCGCCTAATAAGGTTGTCTTATACCGTCTATTCGCATTTGGAATTAAAACCTAAACAGCCCTCGGAGCAGTGGGGGGGAAAGGCGTTACAACGGTAGCCCACAACGCACAGGGTAGTTACGTGCCCTCGCCGCGCGGAATTCGTAATCGTTGCCCAATTCGAATAGTTGACGTTAAGGCCAAGCGATTGGCGCGCAATAGACTATTGCAGCCCACACCGTAGCGGTCAGCAATTCCGCAAGCGGTTTGCCCTGCCGTCACCACATGCCAATCATCTGCGGCAGACACTTTTAAACTTTGACCGATCTGAATAATACTGGCGCGGTCTAAGCCGTTAATGGCTAACAGCTCTGCGCAGCGCATGGAATGCTGCGCAGCAATACTACACGCCGTATCGCCTCTTTTAACGCGATACAAATCAAGAGAACCCGTGGTTGCCAGGGGTGCGTCCACACTCGCTGATTGGGTCGATGCCACCGAGATACCGCCGGTCAATGTGGGTACCTTGAGTTGCTTACCGATGAAAATCGTAGCACGTCGATCGAGACCGTTGAGCTTGATCAACTCACTGCAACTCGCCTTGTACTTTTGTGCAACGACGCACGCCGACTCACCGTGGCGCACCGTGTGCCACAAAAACCCAGGGCGCTCGACTTCATGCGGCAATGTACTTAGGCGCGCCAATTCCTGCGTCCATCCCTTGTCCTTAAACGGCATACGTATTTCGTAGTTAGCTGGAATCAGGGCTCGGTGTTTCCATATCACTGTATTCAAGCTAGGATTGAGCTTCTTAAATTCATCCGCATCTAACTGCAATTCATCTATCAAGCGACGGGCCGAGGTTTTGCGCTCTAGCTTCACCGTATTAAACGAATAGATTCGTTGTGAAGAATCTGGAGTAATTTCACCAAAAAAATAGTCGCTATTTTGAGCAACATGGCGAGCCGCTAAAAAGCTCGCGTAAAAGTTTTGTACGGCTGTTTGAAAACTTGGGGATTTATACTCATTTAAGAGACGCTCATAATCTAAGCCAACTTGCTCGATGCCGCGTTGCATGCCGCGTACTCCGTAGTTGTACGAGGTAATTACAAAAGGATTGAGCTGCTTAGCATTCACGGTATGGCCGTTTTCGAAGGCGGTGGTGGACAGTCTATCCACACTCTCTCTAAAGTATCGTGCTGCCGCATAAGTGGCACGGGTGGGGTCCCAGCGGTCATCAACCGCATCACTGACCACTAGCCCTAAAGACCGCCCTGTACTTGGCATAATTTGCCACAACCCTGCTGCACCCACATGGGACAATGCTTGCGGGTTAAAGGCAGACTCAACAAACGGAAGATACTGCAATTCAGGCGTTAAATTTTGTTCCTCAAGCGCATCAAGTATCGTGGGACGATACAGTTTAAACTGCTCAAGCGCGCCTAGCATGCGATCGCTATTACCAGATTGACAGCGTATTCGGTCGGCCGCAGCGCGAATCGACTGGGTGGACTCACCCTGGAATTTCTCCTGCAACCATTGTTGCCTCTCTGTTAGGACTTGCCCCGCCGCCACGGCCTTACTTAAATTTTGCAGGTCCGAGCTCAGGCGATCTCGCTCTCGGCTGATACTGTCGCCCGCTTTACTATGCCGACAACCTTCACGGCGCTTTACAGTGGAATACACTCTATGGGGGTGGTCCTTATCGTGAAATATCGCCGTTTCTGTGTCCCAACGGCTGAATACTTCCACCCAAAAATGAACTCGCGGCATTAAAGACGCCGGACACTCAAACGTATCGCCACAATCAATAGGATAGTCCGCCACAGGAATGTCGAGGTCATTCGATGCGGATGCGGATGCGGATGCCGATAGCATAAAACCTAAAGCAACCAAGAGCGCAGACACGCGTCTCGCTAAGAGACAGCCACGCATCG
>CAYGNS010000359.1:0-3529 GCA_964351295.1 uncultured Gammaproteobacteria bacterium | reverse complement strand
CTTATCTATAGTTTTCATTGTGCTGGATGCTGGGTCCCCGCCTCGGCAACTGCTCCTGCGTTGCACTACTCGCTACTTCCTTGTAGCGATTCGCGGGGATGACGTTTGTGGGGCGCTTTGCTACCTGATTGCTTCGTTATTATTTATCTACACTTAAGTTATTGCAGAGGGTTCGGATGAGCAAATCAACACTTACAAAACATGCACCTTGGTTGCCTTTGATGCGGTTGCCCTTGGTTGGGTTGTTAATAATCTTAGCGGGCGCTTGGCTTGCGCACTCGGTTCGTACCTCTGGCGATATTGCGGTGCAAGATATTCGTTTTGCGGGCGCTGATGGTACGCAGATGAGCGCGTTGCTGTATGTGCCAAAAAACGCCACTGCTGAATCCCCTGCTCCTGGTATTTTAGCGGTGCATGGCTATATTAATTCGCGCGAGATGCAGGACGGTTTCTCGATTGAGTTTGCGCGGCGTGGTTATGTGGTTTTGGCGATGGATCAAACGGGGCATGGTTACAGTGGGGGCGCGGCCTTTGCGAATGGCTTTGGTGGGCCCGATGGGCTGGCCTATTTGCGCTCTCTGCCTATGGTCGATAAAACCCAAATTGGTCTAGAAGGTCATAGCATGGGCGGTTGGACCGTACTGGCGGCGGCCGCCGCCATGCCGGATGCCTATACTTCCATGGTACTGGTGGGCTCGTCTACCGGCGCACCTTTCGCGCAAGAAGGCTCACCCACCTGGCCGCGTAACGTGTCGCTCATCTATAGCCAATACGATGAGTTTGGTCCTTTTATGTGGGGCGTTAATCGCTCTGTTGATTTACCCCAGAGCGACAAGTTACAAACCTTGTTTGGTAGCGAAGAGGCAATAGAAATGGGTGCCGTTTATGGCAGTCTCGAAGACGGTACGGCACGCGTTTTACACCAGCCCAATACTACTCATCCTGGCGAACATCTATCGAGCGATGTTATTGGTCTGGCATCAGATTGGTTTGGCAAAACGCTTAAAGGCGGCACGCCGCTGAGCGCGGATGACCAAGTATGGTACTGGAAAGAAGTGGGCACCGGCGTGGGGCTCGTCGGGTTTGTGATGCTGGTGCTTGGACTGTTTAATGCGCTCTTAAACCTACCTTGGTTTACCGCGTTAAAGTCTGCGCCTGTGCCCGCTCGTGAATTACGCGATGCCTCGTATTGGCGCGCTTTTTTAACGAGCGCGTTTATACCGGTAGTGCTGTTTTTTCCTGCGTTTATTGCAATCAACTTATTGGTTCCCCCGTCTATTTGGCTGCCGCAAACAGTAACCACACAAGTTGCTTTTTGGGCCTTGCTGAGCGCGGGGCTAAGTTTGTTGTTGTGGCGTTTTTCTAAAGCTCCACCAAAGGTTGTCGCACCCTCTTGGGGGCTGAGTATTGCCAGCGCCGTGATTACGGTCGGGCTAGCTTATGGCGTGCTGTTTATGGTTGATAGCCTATGGAATGTTGACCTACGTTTCTGGGTAGTGGCAGTTAAACTGCCCAGTGCTGCGCAGTTAGGTATTGCGCTTATATATGTTGTGCCCATCACTCTAGCCTTTACGGTAACCATGCGCGGCTTGTGCGGTTTAACGGTTAAGGGCGACACACCAGCGCAACAATATGGGTATGCCATTGGCGCGATTTCGTTGGGCTTCGTTACCATGCTGAGTCTGGTGTACGGCCTATTGTTTACCACTGACACTCTAATCACTAACTTCGACCCACTCACTACCGTCATCAGCCTACAGTTCGTGCCGCTGCTCATAGCCATCGCCATTATTGGTATTTATTGCTGGCGCAGAACAAACAGTCACCGGCCTAGTGCCGTGATAGTTGGCCTACTTGTTACCCTTTATGTGGTCGCAGGCACGGCAACTCAATTTGGTTCTGGCTGAATGAGTACTAGCCTTATGGATTAGCCTACTTTATTGACCCAACTACTGTGATAGACTTTTTTCTCACAGACCATTAGGAGGTTTTATGTCGCATCATTCTAATCACAAGCTTTCGCTCTTAGCGGCGGCTGTTCTTGGCGCTTGCTTTTCTTCTGGCCACGCGGCGTCTATTTTGGTGGATAGTGCGCTTGATGACGGCACTGACTGCACGCTTCGCGACGCCATTACGTCCGTTAATGATGGCGCGTTTGCAACAGGCTGCTCTTCGAGCAATGCGGATGCGTTGGGCACCAACGATACCATTACGTTTGATGCGGCCTTAAACAATGCCACTATTGCTCTGACGAGTGGCGAGTTATTTATAGAAGATCCCGTTTCGATCGATGCTTCGAGTTTGAGCAGCTTGGTGATTGCTGCGACTGCAGGATCTCGAGTGGTTCAAATTGCCCTTGGCGAAACTGAGAACGTTTCTATCGCTAACCTGACTCTTAATGGGGGTTCCTTAAACTTCTCTGGCGGTGGCATTCTGTTTAACGGGCAAGGCAATTTAATGCTGAGCGATATGACCATTGCAGGCAATACGGCTACGTTTGGTGCGGGTATTTACTCAAGCTCAACAGGCTCTCTAGCGGTGTCGAATTCAGTCATTAGTGGCAATCATAGTTCCGGCGCTGGCGGCGCTGGCATAAATGTAGTGAATGCTGCATCAGTCACCATTGAAGACAGTGTTATCAGCAACAACACCGCCACGTTTGACGGCGGTGGTATTACCTCAAGTGTCCCCAGCTTATCCATTACCAATACAACCATTGCGAACAACACGGCGGGGCGTAGCGGTGGTGGCATGAATCTGTCTGGCGGCTTACTCCTTACGGGGTCTACTTTTCACAACAACTCTACTGGTGGGGTTGGTGGTGCTATTGGGTCTCTCAACAACGCCCAAAGCCCCGTACTCAACAACTCGACCATCTCTGGCAATCAATCTAGTAACGGCGCGGGCGCTGTTCATATGGCGAATAGTACGCACGTCACTCTGGTGAATAGTACGCTTGCAGATAATGTTTCCTTGAGCACGCCCTTTACTAATAATGCCGACCTATATTTGTATAACTCTATTCTCACAGAAGCGGATAACGTGGTGAATTGTGGCAACTATGCAAGCATCACGGCCACCGAAGATTCAATTGTGCATGGAGCCACGTGTGGCAGTACGGCCAGAACGGTGTTAACGGGGCTACTACCGTTAGCTGACAACGGCGGGCTAACGCTAACCCACGCATTAGACATTGACTCAAACGCGATAGACACGGGAACTTCTTTAGAGTGTCCTGAAACAGATCAACGTGGTGAAAAACGAGACAACAACTGCGATGTGGGCGCGTATGAGTATGTTGCAGATGGGGACTTTTTCGTAATACCTCTGTCTGGAAATAGAGCGGTGGTCTTACCTAGCGGGTAGTCGCAAATTAGTCTAAAGCCAGCTTGGTAGCTTTATTGCTTTTTGATAATCGGATTGGCCCGTTTATTTGGGGGGCCTCGCTAGTGAAGGCCTTCGCGCGACTGATAATGGTGCTTCTAATGCAAAGCGGCTCTACCTGATTCATTTAGGTTCTCGGGTAGTC
>CAYGNS010000358.1:0-3553 GCA_964351295.1 uncultured Gammaproteobacteria bacterium | reverse complement strand
TGGGTAGTTCTAACGGTGATTTTTTGGTGTTTTGTGGAGCCAAATCGCTACGGTCCTATCACTGGGTTTGTATTAGGCATACTACTTGATGTGCTCACGGTAAAAACGTTTGGGGTGCTGAGTTTGGGCTTGGTGTTGATTGCATTTTTAGTCAACAAATCAAGTCATCAGCTACAAGTGATGACTGCTTGGCAACAAGCTATATTGATTGGGCTGTTATTAGCAGTTCTAAAACTTGTGACGGGTTGGGTCTATGGTCTCGTTGACGATTTTAGTTTTACATGGTCTTTTTGGTATTCGACCCTAGGCAGTATGGTGGCTTGGCCGTTTGTATTTATTGCCTTTAATGAATTGCGCCAATTTGCGCGCAATCACTAATTCATCGAAGCAATTGATGGCAACTCACAGAGTTCTTGTTCGGTATTCTCAGGCAACTTAATAAGGCCTTCGGTAAGTTTAATCTCTCGGACTAACAGTTCCCTATGGAGCAACTCGAACTAAAAGACTATTTACAGGAATCAAAATTGATTCAGGCGCGACTGGTTATTCTAGGCGTGGTATTGGTGGTGCTTGTGTTGTTGTTGATTGCTCGCGTTGGGTATCTGCAGCTTTATCAACACGACCGGTTTGAAGTATTGTCGAAGGACAATCGTGTGCGTTTAGTCGCGGTTCCCCCAATTCGGGGGCAGATATACGATCGTAAGGGGCGTGTTTTGGCTGAGAACGTGCCGGTTTTCACGCTCGAGATTTACCCTGATCAGGTTGACGACATGGACCGCTTGCTCGATGAAGTAGCCCGCATCGTTTTACTCAGTCCTATCCAACTTGAACGTTTTAGAACTAATCTAACCGCACGCCCCAGTTTTGAAGCCCACACGCTTAAGCTTAACTTGAGCGAAGATGAAGTGGCCCGATTTATGGTGAATCAACATCGATTTGTGGGCGCGCAGGTGCAGGCAAGACTCCAGCGCTTTTATCCTTACGGGGGCGAGTTAGTCCATGTGTTGGGCTATGTGGGCCGGATTAACCAGGGCGAAAAGGACCGCATCGACGCGCAGGCGTACAAGGGTACTGAGTACATCGGCAAATTAGGCGTAGAGGAATTCTATGAAGCCGAGTTGTTAGGCGAGGTAGGCTTTGAGCAAATCGAATCAAATGCACACGGACGTCCCATCCGAGTGTTAGATCGAGTACCTGCCGTCTCTGGCCAAGACGTCGTGCTCAACATAGACGCGCAGCTGCAAGTTAAAGCGCGCGAATTGCTAGGTGATCGACGCGGGTCGGTTATCGCAATCGAGCCGAGCACTGGAGGTGTTCTAGCGTTTGTGAGCAACCCAGTGTACGACCCGAATAAATTTATTAATGGTATCGACCATCGTTCTTATGCGGAACTACGCGATGATCCACAACGTCCGCTTTTGAATCGCGCTTTGTATGGACGTTATGCACCGGGTTCTACGATTAAGCAATTGGTCTCATTGGCGGGTTTGGAATCAGGTTGGTCTGCGGATCGGCAAGTGCATTGTCCGGGGTATTATCAACTCAAGGGAAGCAGTCATCGTTACCGCTGTTGGAAACGCGAAGGTCATGGCGCGGTTAATATGATTGATGCCATCATGAAGTCATGCGATGTCTTTTACTATCAACTCGCGAATCATCTCGGTATCGACAAGTTGCATAGTTTTTTTAGCGGCTTCGGACTTGGGTCGAAAACGGGCATTGATCTATTGGGGGAGCCAGATGGCCTAGTGCCATCACGCGACTGGAAGCGTGATGCTCGGGGAGCTCCGTGGTATCCGGGCGAAACCCTGATTACCGGGATTGGGCAGGGTTATACGTTGACCACGCCTCTTCAGTTAGGTGTTATGGCGTCCACGTTGGCCAACAGAGGAAGACTTGTTGAACCACGTTTAATTAATCACTTCGTGTCGGACATTAATCAGAGTTTCACGTTCGTTGATATTGCGCCCGAACTGAGAGCCGCTCAACCCGCTTTTAGCGAGGCTAATTTCGAGACGATCTTAGACGGTATGCGAGGTGTAGTTGAAGACCCGAGAGGAACAGCTCACTACTATATTGGACGTGATATTGCCTACACGATGGCGGGCAAGACAGGCACTGCACAGGTTGTAGCGATTGCGCAGGGGGCGCGATACGACGCGACTAAGCTTACTGAGTTTCAAAAAGATCATGCCTTGTTTGTGGCATTCGCACCGGTTGAGGAACCTAAAATAGCGGTCGCCGTGGTAGTCGAAAATGGCGGTGGCGGCAGTTCCGTGGCCGCGCCCATTGCGCGACAATTGTTCGACTATTATTTCTCAGAATCACTGCAAGCGGACCATCCGGAGAGCGCAACGCTCGCTTCCGCCCCGGGCGGTTAACCAGCTATGTTTAACTTTCGAATTGATTGGCCGTTGTTTATCGGTTTGCTTTTGCTGAGTATCACCAGCTTGACTATCTTATGGAGCGCAGGGGGCGAAAATCCCCGCCTTCTTTTCAACCAGTCGTTACGCATGCTCGTAGCGTTCACCGTACTGTTGCTCTTTGCGCAATTGCGGCCCGAGTCGTGGTTTCGCTGGTCGCCTTTAATATATGGAGTTGGTTTGTTTTTGTTGTGCCTAGTGTTGTTGTTTGGATACACAGGTAAAGGTGCGCAACGGTGGCTCGATTTGGGTTTTATGCGTTTCCAGCCGTCTGAGATTATGAAGTTGGGTGTACCGATGATGGTCGCGTGGGTGCTTGCGAGGCGCAGTTTGCCCCCTTCAAGTGTGAATTTAGTTGTGGCCTTCGTCGTTTTGTTTTTCCCGGCAGCCCTTATTTTGCAGCAGCCCGACTTAGGCACAACCATTATGATTACTTTGTCTGGGTTAATTATTATATTTTTGGCCGGCTTTTCATGGCGAGCCATATTAGTCTTAGGCACGCTCGGGCTTGTTTCTTTGCCAGTACTCTATAATTTTCTTGAGCCTTATCAGCAAAGGCGTATCTCAACATTATTTGACCCTTGGTCTGATCCATTAGGGGCTGGGTATCACAGCATCCAGTCAATGATCGCGATTGGTTCCGGGGGCACGCAGGGTAAGGGGTGGTTGCAGGGTAGTCAATCGCAGCTCGAATTTATTCCGGAGCGGCATACGGATTTCATTTTTTCGGTTTATTCCGAAGAGTTCGGCTTTGTTGGCGTGTTTATGCTGTTACTGCTTTACACTCTCATTACGGCACGCGGCCTATATATTGCTTACTCGAGTAAAGATTCGTATCTGCGCTTGCTCGGCGGCAGTATTTCTATGACATTCCTGTTTTATGTGTTTGTGAACGTGGGCATGGTATCCGGAATGCTGCCCGTGGTTGGGGTACCTTTACCGATGATAAGTTACGGTGGCACGTCAATGGTCACATTGATGGCGGGTTTTGGTATTCTGATGGGGATTCGCTCGCATCAGCGCCTTATGTCGCACTAGCATTTAGTTAGTGCAACAAAAGTGCCATCAGCGTATCGAGAGCCATCAGCGTGTAGAGAGCCATCAGCGTGTAGAGAGCCATCAGCGTGTAG
>CAYGNS010000357.1:0-3559 GCA_964351295.1 uncultured Gammaproteobacteria bacterium | reverse complement strand
AGATCGTGTGGGCGACAATAATCAGGTCACATTCGGCTTAACGTCTCGTATGATCGACAACGAAACCGGTGATGAGCGCTTTCGTATCAGCGTTGGTCAGGTGTATTTTTTGGATGATCTGGAGCAAAACCTAAACTCGAACCAGGTTATTGAGTCGGGAGCCGGAGACTTGTTGGCGGAGATTCGTACTGAGTCGAGCGGCGCGTGGACAACCTATGCGTTTGCCCAGTATGACCACGATGCGAGCGAGATTCGTAACGCTCGATTGGGCTTTGGTTACGAACCGAAGGACAATGATCGCAAACGCGTACAGATTGGCTATTATTATTCGCAGTTTGGTGAATTTGCGGTAGACCAATTAACGTTGAGCGCTACTTGGCCGCTCGCAGATCGCTGGCAGGTATTTTTAGACGAGCGCTATTCGATCGAGGACTCGGAGAGTATCTTTACGCGCGTGGGTCTAGAGTACAATAGTTGCTGTTGGAAAGTGCGACTCATTGGGCAGGAGCGCCCTCAGGATCGCAACATCGAAGAGAAGCGCTCGGCTCTGTTTCTTGAGCTTGAACTCACTTCGCTTGGTTCCTTCCGTGCGGGTCTTTAAACTTTATTAATCAAGAGTGCCGATCGACTTAAGGCGATTAACCTTAATGGATGTATAGGAGTCGTTGTAAAACGCTAACTAACGCTCGGTCGGGCATTGCTATGCCCCAAGGGTAAATGTGCGCCTTGGCGTACTTATTTGGGAATATTTTAATTGTTATGAAATACACAATCATGAACTGTGGCAAAAGTCTCAGTCTCGCACTAGCCATGCTCGGTGGTTTTTCTAGCACCTCATCGCTGGCGGAAGAGTTCGACGATAAGGTTTTGGTCATTGTTAACGAAGACGTAATCACGCAGTCTGAATACGAAGCGCGCAAACGTGTGCTGCTGGCCGAAATGCAACAGCCAGAAAGCGAGTTGCCTGCGGACTTTTCGGACAATGTCATTGAAGGCATGATTTCGGACCGCTTGCAGATGCAGGAAGCCGAGCGTCGCGAACTAGAGCGTAGCCAGGAAGAAATCAATTCTGCGGTGCAGCGATATATCGCGCAGCAAAATATCGACATGGCGCAATTTCTGCGTGACCTAGCGGCCGAAGGCCAGACTATGGAGGATTTTCGCACCACCATTCGCGATAGCATCGCGTTGACCAGGCTTCGAGATTACTACGCTCGGGCGCGTGTCTTGGTACCCGATTATGAGATTGACGGCTTTTTAGCGGTTAATGGAAGCCGCATGAATGATGTGCAGTATCAAGTAGCACATCTATTGATTCGTGAACCCGAGCAAAATCGTGAATTGGCGCAACGCGTTCGCCAAGAAATTGTTGAGACTGGTGATTTTGCGGCCGCGGTTGCTCGTTACTCAGATGGCGCAGATGCCCAAGAGGGCGGTGTGATGGGATGGCGTCGGCCAGAGCAATTGCCAGAAGTGTTTGCAAGCGCATTAAAGGACACAAAAGTAGGCGAAGTAACCCCAGTGCTGGAGTCGCCTAACGGGTTGCACATTCTCAAGCTTATGGATCTGCAGGGAGAGCGCACGGAGGTTATTCAGCACAAAACGAGCCATATTTTGGTTGAAGCTGATACCCAAGTTGCGCGTGCTCAAGCCGCAAAAAAATTACGCGATTTGCGCGAACAAGTGCGGGCGGGTATCGCGTTTTCCGATTTGGCGCGAATTCATTCTGACGACTCCGTGTCGGCGTCCGCCGGCGGCAGTCTTGGTTGGGTTACGCCTGGCGATATGGTTCGCGAGTTTGAAGATATGATGGTTGCCGTGCCTTTAAACGAGGTTTCTGAGCCATTTTCTTCGCAGTTCGGCGAGCACATTTTGTTGGTTGAAGATCGACGCCAAAAAAACATCACCGAAGAAATGCTTAGAATACGTGCCGACAGTATATTGCGCAGGCAACGAGCTGATCGCGAATTCAGTCAGTGGGTGCGCGAGCTCAAAGACCAAGCCTATATCGAGCATGTTGCGCAGCCTTCGGAATCATAGTTTCGTTCGCGGCGGTTTTAAGGTTATAGCGTCAGTGCGGCTTTTCCAATTGCATCCCCGCCGCTAATACCGAGCGCACTGTTAGCATTGGCACTGGACGCTGCGCATGTGGGTAACCGAGTGGTAATTTCTGTGCCTGTCGGTCTAATTGTAATACTTGCATGGCACGCTTTAAGCCTTGAGTTGTTGGCTCATTGTAGGGCTGGCAGGGATGGACACCCCCCTTTTTTTATTTAGCGACATTGATGTTGCGGAGTTTGTTCGTGATTGCGCCTGTCGACGGCATCACGCGCTTGTTAGTGGTATTAAGCACCACAAGTATTTGTGCGCGTTTGTGAGTTACAAATACGTTGATTGTTTTTAGGTTATCTACCTGACTTTTTGAGGATGTCAATTGAACCAAATTCTTAAACATAACCGTACTAAAATTATTGCCACGATAGGGCCTGCGTCTTCGAGCCAAAAGGTGATTGCAGCCCTTATCAGCAATGGCTGCAGTGTTTTTCGAATTAATTTTTCGCACGGTAGTCATGAGTCGCATTTAGAAGCTATTACCAACATCCGAGCGGTGGCGATGTCATTACGACAGAGCGTTGCCATTTTGGGCGACCTACAGGGCCCTAAAATCAGAATAGGCTCTATTGTCGGTGACGGTTTCGCATTGGAAGTAGGGCAAACCTTGGTGCTCGATTCTAGTATCGCCGATGACGCTGGCAGCGAATCTGGTGTGAGCTATGTGTGCAAAACACTTGCTAGCAGTTGTGAGCCTGGGCGCGTGCTCATGTTGGATGATGGTCGGGTGCAGCTCGAAGTAACCGCGATAGAAGGTAATCGCATTACCACGCGAGTAATTGCGGGTAGCTATTTGTCTTCGCGTAAAGGGCTTAACTTAAAGGGTGGCGGTCTGGCTGAAGATGCATTGACGGCCAAAGACAAAAAGGACATGGCGTTTGCCGCTGAGCACGAGCTAGATTATTTATGTGTATCGTTTCCCTGCTGCCCGCAGGATATGGAAGATGCGCGTGCCATGCTCGACTATATAGGTTGTTCGGCTAAGCTCATTGCTAAACTTGAACGTGCCGAAGTGGTACAGGATCAAGAAGCTATCGACGCCATGATCAATAGCTGTGATGGAGTAATGGTTGCGCGAGGTGATTTGGCTGTCGAAATTGGTTTTGAATCTGTCACCTCGGTACAAAAGCTGATTGTTGCGCGCGCGCGCAGGCTTAATAAACCGGTAATTGTGGCGACTCAAATGGTTGAGAGTATGATCGAAAGCCCGGTGCCCACGCGTGCGGAAGTCAGCGATATTGCCAACGCGGTGTTTGATTATGCCGATGCCGTCATGTTGTCAGGCGAAACCGCCATGGGTAAATACCCCGTTGAAGTAGTGAAGACTGTTTATGACGTCATTATTGCCACTGAGCGAAACGTGATCACGCAAGTTTCTAAGCATCGCGTAGAGATGGAGTTTGAGTTAGTTGACGAATCCATTGCGATGGCCGCCATGTATTTGTCG
>CAYGNS010000356.1:0-3563 GCA_964351295.1 uncultured Gammaproteobacteria bacterium | reverse complement strand
GCCGTACGCCACCGCCAAATGCAGCGATGTTGGATAAAATGCCGCTGTTGTTGAGTTCAATTAAGGCAGCGTTGTTAGCAAAAATCCCTCCCCCACTTGCTGCCGAATTGGTCGTAATGTTGGAGTTGGTGAGAATGATGCTGGTGTTGGTGCCAGCATAAATGCCGCCCCCATCGCCATTTGTTATTCCATTTAGTGAAATTACGCTGTCGTTCAACGTCAATTTAGTGTTAGTGCCAGCCCAAATTGCGCCGCCACTGCTATTGGATACCGAGTTGCCTCTTACTGTGACGTTGTTCAATGTGAGGTCGGTACCTATAAGCTGGAACGCACCACCGTTGGTAGAGACACCACCCTCGATGATCATATTACTCATGCTTACTGTATTAATGCCAATATCGAACACGCGAGCGTTGCCCCCACCATTCACGGTGACCACGGTCGCCGCCGTGCTATTGAATGCTAGATTTCGAGGAACGTTTATAGGCAGCGCTTGCGTAAGGCTAATGCTGCTAGCCGACGGTGCAAACGTAATTGTATCGTTAGTGCCAAAGACGCCCGAGGATACGCAGCCGCCTTGATCTGCAAAATACTCAAAAGAGGCCGTTGCTTCGCGCAATTCACAACCAGGTGTTCCACCAGCATCTGAGCCACTATTGACCTCAATAGTAGCCGCTTGAGCAGGGGATGCGGTAAGGGTAAGTGCCTGCACAATGGCCGTGGCGACACAGGTACGGGTAAAGGTATTTAAGGGGGGCATCAGAAACTCCAGCATCAGTACAAGCGCATCCAAGTTGGAAGCGCCCACCGGTTGGGAGCCGATAAGTGAGACTAGAGTAGAGAACCTACAGGTGTCAATCGAATTGGTGGACAAGTGGGCGACCACTCTGCAATCATTAATCGCTCGTCACACAGATAATTCCAAAGATGACTCTCTAACTTCCTCGCTCTCTCACGCCTGAGTGAGGGACCACACCCAGCCTCAAAAGCATATATCCAAGGCGAGGATCAAGTTTAGTAATAGCGCTGTAGCCATTCTTGAGAAAATGGGTGAAAATCCGCATCATGATTTCAAATCTCGCGCGAAGCTGGGTATTGATTCTGCTTATGTCGGCAGCGTTAACCGTTGCCGCTGACAGCGAAAAATCACTCAGAGCTGAATTTGATGTCGCCGCCGCCGAGTATTTAGCTAACGCAAAAACTGGGAATTGGAGCCAAGCCCACGCAGCCGCCTTAAAAAGCTATCAGTTGGGTAATGACTTATTTAGGGCTGACGCAGATATGCGGATTGCTCTGGCGCATAACTTAGGCATTTCCCATCGAGCCATCTACGAGTTTGATGACGCTAGACGCTATCTGAAGGAAGCGTTGAAGCTAGCCGAAGAAACGTACGGCAGAAAGGACATTCGACTCGTTCCAATTTTACGTGATTATGGACAGTCCAAAGTTATGCCCTTCGTTGAGGGTTCAGAGATGCGGTATTTTCGTCGTGCGCTAGCCATAAATAAAAATCATTTTGGCAAGAACTCGCCTGAGCATGCCAAGCTTAATATCGAGGTTGGTCTAATCATTTCTCAATTGGCGCGTACCCGAGCTGGGAGAAAGTTTATCGAAACGGGCTTGGAAATTTTAGAGCAGAGGCAAGCGCAAGCCTCAATCGACTACGGTATTGGGCTGTACGCAAAGGGGTTGTACGAATTAATTCGGCGAGATTTTGATAGCGCGGTGATTTCATTGAATGCTGCTTTGAGTATTTTGAGTCAGTCTGCGTCGGACGGCGGATACACGATAAACGTGCGGAGAACTTTAGTTGAACTTCACCACAAACAAAACAAACCTGATTTGGCGACAGAGCATGTTTTGGCTATCGGTCGAGCGTATGCCCATCAAGGGGACGTGCAGAGGCAACTTATTTTCTCGCCTGCAATGAAATTCCCAAGACATCTTCTGCGTGAGGGTGAGGTGGGTTGGGTAGAGCTTTTGAGCGATGTGGATGAGAGCGGCTTTACCGTCAATACAAGATTAACGCGCGCTAGTGGGGATGACGCTTTTGATAAAGCGGCTATTGCTGCGGCAGCAGGGTATCGTTATGCGCCTCGATTTGTAGATGGTCAAGCCACCTATACCAAAGACGTTCGGCAGCGAATTCAGCTCCGAATTCTAGATTAGGATTAACAGTTACGTTTTTTCATTCTTCGTTACGATACACCTACATAGAAATCCATACCTCTACCCCTGATTGAAATGCCTACGCCCGGCACACTCCTCTGTTGTGATACATTTGTGTCGGTGTTCGATTCGAGTTAATCGCTGAGGAGCTCATACATGGAATTGGTTTTATTCTTGTTGGTTGTTTTTTTAATTTGGCGCAACGCAAGCCAAGTTAAACAAATTCGGCAGCGCATGGACTTGCTCGAACGAGCGGTTAAGCGGCTGGAAGCCCAGTTTCGGTCGAACGTCGAGGCTCAGCCGAAAGCAGAGCAAACGAACGAACCAGCGCAAGAAAAGTTCAGCGATGCGCTCGTGCGAGTTAATGTAGATGATGCCAGTAGAGCGCAACCCAATCCTCAACCAGCTTTTTCTAAACCATCCACGACGGGGCCGACAAGCGCGCAGCGGATAAGCAACAACATTCGGGATCATTGGATGCTGTGGCTAGGTGGTCTTTGCGTTGCTTTAGCGGGTGTGTTTCTTGCCAAGTATTCTATCGAGCAAGGTTTGTTCGGGCCTTCTGCGAGGATCGCATTGGGCGTAGCCACTGGGTTGGCGCTGCATTTTGCGGCGCATTGGCTCAGGGGTAAAACGGGGGAAGCCAACCCATCGTTTGCCGCGCTGGCGGGAGGTGGCAGCATCACTTTATTCGCGATACTGCTAGCGGCCTTACATTTTTATCAAATGATCAGCCCCACAACGGCATTTATCTTGCTCGCCGGCATCGCGCTAATCACTATGCTGCTGGCACTAAAGCACGGCCCAGCGCTGGCAGCCATCGGCTTATTGGGTGCCTATACCGTGCCAATGTTGGTGTCGACCGGCTCTGGCGAGATTTTATTTGCGCTCGGATATGCCCTAATAATTACGGTCGCGGGTTTGCTCTTGTTGCGTTATGTATATCGTAACTGGCTTTGGTATGGAATTCTCATAGGGGCAATGGCGTGGTGGCTGATATCTCTGGATTTTTCGCACATCGCACTTGAGCAAGCTTGGTATCTTGCAGCGCTCGCTTACTGCTTGATTGCCGTGCCCGATTTGAATTGGGGTTTAAGTCGACGTGTCGCGCTGGCTAATCCAACGATTAAAAGTCTATCGTACCAATTCGACGCTGTGGATCTATCCAATGCCGATCTTGCGCGGGAACAGCAGTTGCGGCTCGCCCTGTACGCAGTGGTTGCGGCTCAAAGTCTTTTAGTCGCAACGCACGAATCGCTGCTGATCGCGAGTTTGGCATGGACGCCGTTGTTAGTTGTTTTCTTGCTCGCCGCGCGCTCGAGAGATGCCTTTACTCTATTACCGTGGGTGTTGGTGCTCGCTGAGAGCGGCGCATGGCCGTGTGCAGTATTCAA
>CAYGNS010000355.1:0-3589 GCA_964351295.1 uncultured Gammaproteobacteria bacterium | reverse complement strand
ACCAATGACTTTTCACGTTGAACGTATTGCCCTCTAAATAGTCCTTCAAATTTTTGCAATAAGGGCACTCATAGTCATAAAACACATACATTTCAGACACGCCCTCGCCCAGGGTGGTGTAGTTGTCCTTAGGCAGCGCTTCTAATTCAGAGTAAACGCCCATTTTGGCGGCCGTGGCTTCGTCCGCGCCTGCTTCCAGTTGCTCGCTGGTCACCTGAATCTTCGACACAACGCTGATGTTGATATTGTTGGCGCCGTAATGTTCTTCAGCCAGCTCATTAAGATCCCGGCCTTGTCCATCTAACAGCTTGCCGATGACAATCAGTCCTGTCGGGTCTTCCCAAAAAATAACGCGGACCCCCTTTGAGTTCTCCGTGACGTGTCCGGTCCAATCGTTTGGACCATTAAAACTCTGCACCAGCTGACCGTCAGGCACGTACCGAGTCACGTCAAACGTGCTCATTGGCTGGGCATTGCTCAAAGGGGTTAGGGAGATAAGCGCGGATGCCGTTACGAGCGCCGATAATCGTTTTTTCATCGTCATATTGTTTTCACCGTTGGGACGTTTTCAAAGGAAAGCTACACTGAACATGTGTCGAATATATCGACCTGAAACCCATTGGCAATGACTTAAAACAATTTGACCATGAATGTAATCACCCTCGATTCAAACCAACGAAAGGCGGTCAACCACACGGAAGGGCCGGTACGCGTAGACGCAGGACCAGGCTCGGGTAAAACGGCTACTTTAGTGGAACGAACGCTCAACTTGATCCGACTAGGCGTGCCCAATGACCGCATCCTATTAATCACATTTACGCGCAAAGCCGCACAGGAAATGCGATATCGGCTAGGGCAGAGACTCACGACATTGCCGACCGTAGGCACCTTCCACAGTGTCTGCTTATCGTTGATCCGTTCCCACCCACACCGCTGTGGCTATCGCCCTGGTGTCTCAATCATTAACAAAACAGACCAAAAGCGCATGCTGCGTGCTTTGTGCGAAGAGAGAGGCATCACCAAGGGCGCCGATGTTCAATCGCTCATACGGATGATCGAGACGATTCGGGCGTTGTATGTGGCTGAAAAAGGGGAGAGTGTGACGCAGTTCATTGCCTCGCACATCCGAACGGATAAGGGCGAGACACTTGCGAATGAGATGATTAATACAGTGATGGGTCTGTGGAAGGCTTACGCGCACTTAAAGCGCAGCGAGAATGTGATCGACCTGCAAGATTGTGTCCCGGTGGTTTTGAATACCATCAAACGCTATCAGGATGTTGCGGATGAACTCGCTCAGACGTACCAGTACATCATCGTCGATGAAGCACAAGACATGGATCATAACCAATATCAGCTGGTGGCACTGATTGGCTCGCATCGTAATATCGCATTGGTCGCAGACATTAATCAGTCTATCTATGGCTGGCGGGGCTCCGAGCCTAACCTGCTGCTGCAGTTCGATAGGGATTTTAATGCGACCTTAATTCGATTAGAGCGCAATTATCGTTCGACCACCCCCATCGTTAGGGCCAGCAACCATTTAATCCAACACAACTTCCCTGAGCAAATCAGCATGGCGTTCAGCTCTGGGTGCGCTGGCGCTAGAGATCCTCGGTTTATTCAAACGCGTACCTGGGGCGAAATGCTGAAATCCTTAATGGCCAATATTGCGAGTGACATTGTCGAGGGCGTTCCCGTTCGAGAGATCGCAGTGCTCTACCGATCCAATCAGATTAAGTCCGCGTTGCAAGTGGCTTTCGAGAAGACAGACCTACCATTCCAATGGTTGGGAGGCAGTCAATCCTCCACACCGCCCGAAATAAGTGCCTTTCTGGCCGTCGTTCGATTTCACCTCGATGACACCCACTTTCCTTCCTTTTTTGAAATTGGAGAGCTGTGCGGCGTATCCAGAGCGCTGCTGCAAAAGGCCGCTAAGTATTGTAAGAAAGCGAATGCGGATGCGTCGGCTGCCCCCATAAGCCTGCTGGACGCGTGCCACCGGATACGCAACAAAGCGTTGGCGCGCTTTGCCGACATGATTAAGACCGTCCTTTTTGACTTTTCTCGTGAGAAACCAAGCGATGGTTTTAAGTGGTTGCGAAAAAGTCGGCTTTATAGACAATGGCTCAATAAAATAGTGTCAGCGGATCGCAGCAAATTGACGACCAACCAAAAGACAGCTAACCAAACAGCCGTATTAGACGAGTATGAGGCGCTTTTTGAGCGTTTCTTCGACCGTGACCTCTCGAACGCGATGGATGATACCGAGAGTTATCTCGCGTTAAGCGACATGGAGTTTTTGGATGGTCAGATTGAAGCCGATCTTGATGATGCCGTCTCACTGGGCACCATTCACCGCGCGAAAGGTCTTGAATGGGCCTCTGTGCACATCGTAGGGATGAGTGAATCGATACTGCCTTCGTTCAGTCGCAAACGGCCACTAAGTGACCAGGCACTTCTAGAAGAGCGCCGCGTGTGTTTTGTGGGCGTGACTCGCGCTAAACAAATTTTACGCCTCTACCATAGCAACCAGCTCGATTACGGTCGCTATATGGTCAACCAACTCAAACCTTCGCGATTCATTAGCGAGATGTCTTCTCACTAAACCAGGATACGTCAATGGCACTCCCAAACCTTCATGGACATTTTGACCACACTTTCATTCAATACCCGTTCGATTTGCGTATTTCAGTCGATGTTAAAGAGCTTGAATGGGAAGCTGAGATCGAAAGCTACCACCCCACCGTATTCCCTGAGACGGTGTTTTGCTATCGCATTCACAATCGGTATGGGGAAGTTATGATCGACGAGCCATTAGCTGACATCAATGCGACCGTGCATCACGACAACGTGGCGCTTCTGCACCAATTCTTAAGTGCGTCGTTTATAGAGGCCGCCAAACTATCCACCATCGGGCAGGACGATATTGGTCTGTCGATCGTGTTTATGAATAATCGGGCTGAAATCAAGGTGTTCTACCAAGACAAAACGTTTGAAGCAGTTGTGCCTATGTATGAACACGCTGAGTTTGGCCAAGATGTCGATGAGTGCGCCCCGGTCAACCACATAATCAACAACATCGATTTTGATTCGATGATGCAGATTTCAATGAAAATGAATGTACAAAATGGTGCAGTGGCGCACTAATTGGGCATTTTGAATTTCCGACGAATCGCGAAGACCAACAGCGCGAACAATGCCGCTGTCACGATCGATTGCACTGAAGCTAAGATCGGTACATACATGTTGACCGCTTCAGAAGCGGAACCGAGATAATTTTTCACCGCCGACCCTCGTTCAGCCCAAACGGAAAAGGGACTAAACACTTGGGAGGCCGTAAAATTAATCACAACTGGGTCGAAACCGGCAATCAGATCAAAAGCGCTATTTGGAGATCTGCAAGTTGCTGACAGCCAACAATACAGCAAGCCAAACACTACCTGTACCACAGATAAAGAGATTAGAGTTTTCCCTATGCTTTGGCAACATTCAGAGCTGATTTCATACGTCCAGAAAAGCAACCATTGGATCCGAGAAGTGTTGGAAAGCGCGCGCATTTCAGCTCGATGAAACCACCCAGCATAAT
>CAYGNS010000354.1:0-3603 GCA_964351295.1 uncultured Gammaproteobacteria bacterium | reverse complement strand
GCGTTACCACGTCCCAACCATCCACGAGGGCTTGCCCAGCATCGGGCTTAAGCGCCGTATAGAGCATGCGCAAGGTGGTCGACTTGCCCGCACCATTGGGCCCAAGCAAGCCAGTGATCTTGCCATCGGGGGCGCTAAAGCTAACTTGTTTAACAGCACAAATTGCGCCGAAGGATTTTTCTAATGCGCGTGCCTCAATCATTGTGCTGGCCCTGTTGTATCGATAAATAAGGGAAATGCAATTTCGCGCTCAACACACGAAGCATCAAAGTTTTCAAAGTTCGCTTGGTCTACAAAATTGCTCACCAGTTGGATCATGCAACCGCGATCAAACACGCCGTGTCCGTGCGCGGGCACTACTACGTGACGCGCATTGCTCAGCATATTAGCAACTATTTCAGCATTGCTGGGTGGCGTAATGGGGTCTACTTCACCTGACATCAACAACACCGGTACGTCAGAGCTAAACAATTCACGCGAGGCTGCATAGTCGGCCCCGCGTGGCCATACGTCGCACATAGCCTTAAGCATCTCGGCCATGGTGTCGCCAAAATAGGTATTCGCGACGTCAGCTTGCGTTGCCTGCATAGTGGCTTCAGTTAAGTAAGGATAGTCCTCAGTACACATCACTGAGTTGTTCATACCAATCGCATAGTCATCTACAAACTGTTCTTCCACAAGCACTGCTTGGGCTGCCAACATTGCAAACTGCCCCTGCTGCGCTTGCGATAGTAATAGAGGCAGCAGGGCCAAACTTTCGCTCGCATAAGGCATTAAACGCATGGCACCGAGTAGGTCGGCTTCGCCCACTTCGCGTTTAATTAGCTCGCCCGAGACCGGATGCGGCAAACTCACAAGCACTGATTGTGTACTCAGTCGCGCACGGGCTTGCTCGAACGCGGCGCGTAAATCACCATGCGCCGCAAAGCAGGTCGGCTCGCTTTCGCAACGAGCCACTAAGCGGTCGAATGCTTGCTGCGAACGCAGCGCAATTTCGTTGCCGGCTAGATTAACCGTAGGCGCCACCACACCATCTAGCAACAAAGCGCGCACGTGATTTGGCTGAGCACGCAAATACTCTAAGGCCACCCGCGTGCCGTACGATACACCATAGATGGTATAGCTTGGATACCCAGCCGCTGCGCGTAAAGCCTCAAGGTCTTGCACCCCCAATGCAGTGGTGTAAAACGCCGCGTTGCCATCAAACTGCTGCAAGCATTCACGCGCCATGCGCTGCGCTTCTTGCGGGCTTACATCCATGCTCGACGGGTCCTCGATGGCGCACATAAATGCGTGCGAGCGGCCCGTGCCACGTTGATCTATAAGAAGCACGTCGCGATGCCGGCGGATTTGTTCAAAGGCTTGACGCTTGTGCATAAACAGGTCAATCGACGACATCCCCGGCCCGCCTTGGATGACCGTAAAGGCATCGGCGCTGGGGTTGGGATTCGTCGCGGCAAATTTAACCACCGCTAACTGCAAGAGTCGGCTGGTGGGATCGTTGGGATTCTCTAGCCGCTCTAACGTAGCGCATTCCCCATCTTCACTGAGTGCGCCCGACTCCACGAGGCACGGAGTGAACTCTAAGGTGCTTTGCGCAGACGCGGCACTCGGAAAAACGAGCACGAGCAGTAGACACAGCGCTTTTATAAATGGATTTAACATGGTCGATATTAAAAAGTTAAAACTAAGATGGGATCCACGGACTCAGTAGCGCCTGCATATTCACTTTGGCTCGCAAGCGGGCAGCCAATAAATACATGCCTCCGAGTTTGCGGTGCAGATACAGGATATCGGTCGGTGGGGTTTGCCAGTAGCGTTTAAAATCGTAAGCCTGATCGCCTAATTCAGACAGGCGTTGGCTTAATTGCGCTTGCTCGAAATCGTACACACCTGACTGCCTAAAGGGTTCAAACACTAACTTAAAGATGGTTAATACTAAAGCTTGATAAGCCTCGCTGGCGGCTGAAGCGTGATAGCCGAGCGTATCGGCGGCAGCGATAATAGCGTCGTCGTCATCAGCGATCACCGCACTGAGTAAACGACCGTAGTCGTGCACAAACTCTGGAGCAAACACTCGTGTTGCGCCAAAATCCAACAACACTACGGAGCGCTCTTCGACGTTATAGCGATAGTTAGCAAAGTTGCCATCGGTTTGCATCAAGTTTAAGGTGAACAGCTCGTGCAACATAATCTTGAACAGCGTGTGCATAATGTCATCCGCATCAAGCCCGTCTAGTTCGACAACCGATTCGATGGGCACGCCCGGGGCATAGCTCATCGCCAATACTGTAGAGGTTGTATGTTCTGCAAACAGCTGCGGTACGCGCACCGCTGGCCAATCACTAAACGCCTCGGCAAAACGTTGTAAGTAGTCCGCTTCGAGCAAGTAGTCTGCTTCGTCGTGCAATTGTTGCTTGGCATCCTGCAACACACTGCTGATATCCAAATGTTCAGGCAATAGATTGGTCATACGCAACAGCGCAGCAATGTTGTCTACATCGCTGTCGATACTTTGCCCGATACCAGGATACTGAATTTTGAGTACGATTTCGTCGCCATCGACTGTGGTGGCACGATGCACTTGTCCAATAGACGCTGCAGCTAAAGGCGCAAAGTCAAACGCCAGAAAACGCTCATGCCAACGCGGGCCAAAGCTGTCTTCTAATACCTTTACTAATTGCGCGCGCGGCATCGTTAATGCGCTATCGCGCAATTGCGCCAAAATGACCGCGAGCTCTTTAGGCAGCAGCTCATTAGTTTCCATCGACAACAACTGGCCAACTTTCATAGCTGCGCCGCGCATCGCTGATAACTGTTTAGCCACTTTACGCGCATTCGCAGGTGTAAGAATTAAGTCAGATAGCGCGGGGCGATTACCTTTACTCAGCTGCCGAGCGCCCTCAGCAAGCATCCCCGTCGCCACGCCAGCACCCATGCGCGCCATGCGCGTAAAACGGGAAAAACGCGATGCAGGAATCGCTTTGGATTTTTTCGCTGTTTCGGACATTTATTTAGGCGTAATGAAAGACTTTGAATTGAATAAAATGCTTACTTTTCTAAGCTGCACGGTGAGCGCGTTTACCAACCGGCAGCGATCGACCTACGCCCGA
Organism: uncultured Gammaproteobacteria bacterium; assembly: GCA_964351295.1. Classification (GTDB taxonomy): domain Bacteria; phylum Pseudomonadota; class Gammaproteobacteria; order Arenicellales; family Arenicellaceae; genus Arenicella. The sequence goes on along the minus strand of CAYGNS010000354.1, from coordinate 490 downwards.
TACGCTCGTTGGTGTTGTTCAAACAGAGTATAGCCTCCACAGTATAAACTCAGTGAGCACCGCTCGCGTCATTACCCGTGGCATTTCCGCCGGCATCGCCCCCGCTGCACATGAGCGAGGGCTTGATGCGTAGTTTAAATCCGAAAGATTCGTCAGCAGGCGCACTCAACTCTGTCATAACATTAGGGTACACTTTGAGCAAAGGTGTAGAGCGCGAAAAGGATGTGTCGGCTATGACATTGCTGCTGGGACATTACTGCTAGTGCATTGTTGCACTTTTGATCCATGCAGTTAAGCCATCACGCGACAATGCAACTATTAAACCGATCACCACTAGCTCGTTATTTCTAAAGAGTGTTTTCTTTCCCCATAGAACTTGCATTTAAACCCCACAGCCAAACTACAGCCAAACTACAGCCAAACTACAGCCAAACTACAGCCAAACGACAGCCAAACTACAGACAAACTACAGACAAACTATTCGCCAGAG
>CAYGNS010000353.1:0-3617 GCA_964351295.1 uncultured Gammaproteobacteria bacterium | reverse complement strand
TTGCAAGTATTGGATTTCGCCGATGGTCTAGTGCAGTTAGTGGGGGTGCGGGCGGTGGCTGGTGGCGCTTTGTTAAACTGTGAGTTATCGGAACTGAAAAACCACATGCCCCATGTTGAAACGCGCGTGGCGGCTATCTATCGCGATCAAATGGTGATCACGCCAAAATCCGATACGATTATTCGCGAGAACGACGAAGTGTTTTTTGTGGCGGCGAAGGAGCACATTCGCTATGTGATGAAGGAAATGCGCGGCAAGATTGACCGAACGAAACGTATCTTTATAGCCGGCGGCGGCAATATAGGTTTAAGTCTTGCCAAGGAGCTCGAGTCAAAGGGTTACAGCGTTAAACTCATCGAGAACAATCCGCGTCGTGCAGATGAGATTGCCGACGAAGTGAATAAAACCGTCGTATTGCAAGGCGATGCCGCCGATGCCAATTTATTATTGCAAGAAAACATCGAAGGCGCCGATGTGTTCTGCGCGGTAACCGAGAAAGATGAGATCAATATACTCTCGGCCACGCTCGCCAAACGCCTTGGTGCCAAACGGGTCATGGCCCTCGTCAACCGCCCCGCACTTGTCGACTACCTCAATCATGATGAGATCAACAATATCATTTCTCCGCGACTGGCAACGATAGGCTCAGTGCTGGCGCATATTCGGCGTGGCGATGTCGTTGCCGTTCACTCGCTTAGACGCGGACGCGCCGAAGCGATCGAAGCCATCGCCCACGGCGACAGCGACAGTTCAAAAGTAGTGGGTCGCGGTGTGCGGGACATACCGTTCCCCAAAGGCACTGGGGTGGGCGCCATCGTTCGCGATGGCAAAGTAGTCATCCCCAATATCGAGACAGTGGTCCAAGAGAACGATCATGTTATCGTCTTTATGGACAATAAGGCGTGTATTGCTGACGTAGAAACACTGTTTCAAAAAGACGCGACGTCTATTTAAATGATTGCCTCAATACTTGGTTGCACAACGCCCCAATTAATTGAGTCAAAACGGGCTGGAGTCATCGCGCCCTCATGCCTCTAATGAATCGCTAAAGCCTATGCAATTTCAAACTGTCGCTAAAATTCTCGGCTTTCTATTGATGCTGTTCAGCGCCACTCAGGCCACGCCGTTAATCATTTCTGCGTTGTATCAAGATGGTAATAGCTTGCCATTTGTAGTGTCTTTTTTGGTCACACTGCTCACTGGGTTTCTGCTGTGGGCACCCAATCGTGGTAGTAAGCAAGACTTGCGTTATCGCGACGGCTTCGTGATTGTGGTCTCGTTTTGGGTCGTGCTAGCGACCTTCGGATGTTTACCGTTTGTGTTGACCGACGTCCATGGTTTGAGTCTTACCGACGCTTTCTTTGAGTCAATGTCGGGCCTGACCACTACGGGTGCAACCATTTACGCCAATATTGAAGCGCTCCCCAAATCTGTATTATTTTATCGTCAACAACTGCAGTGGTTGGGCGGTATGGGTATCGTGGTATTGGCCGTTGCGATTATGCCCATGCTCGGCGTTGGTGGTATGCAATTGTATCGTGCCGAAACACCAGGACCGATGAAAGATTCCAAACTGGCTCCGCGTATAGCTGAAAGCGCCAAGTCACTCTGGTACATCTACCTAGCGTTGACCTTAGCGTGTGCAATTGCGTATTTTGCGGCGGGCATGAACGCCTTTGACGCTCTTGGGCACTCGTTTTCTACCGTTGCAATTGGCGGCTTCTCGACCTATGACGCGAGTTTAGGCCACTTTAACAGCGCGGCCGTTGAGGCCGTGGCCATCGTGTTTATGCTCCTCGCTGCAGCTAACTTTTCTTTACATTTTTTCGCGTGGCGTCAACGTTCGATGACGCCCTACTTGCGCGACAGCGAGTACCGCTTTTTTTTAATGGCCCTATCCCTCATTGCTCTGGTATTACTACCCGGCTTGATCAGCGCGCAAGTTTACGCTGACCCATTAACGGCAGTTCGACAAGGGCTGTTTCATTTAGTATCCATCGTAACCACCACTGGCTTTACGTCAAGCGGCTTTGCCTGGTGGCCAGGGGCGCTGCCCGTGTTACTCATCTTAGGCAGTTTTATGGGGGGCTGTGCGGGTTCCACAGCGGGCGGGATTAAAGTGATGCGTATTCAACTAATGTACAAGCAAGGACGCAAAGAAATCGTTAGCTTGATTCACCCCAATGCCGTGCTCTCGATTAAACTCGGCCAACAAGTTATTTCAGAGCGCATCATAAATACCGTAACCGCGTTCTTCTCGGTCTATATCCTGAGCTTTGTAATGAGCGGTTTCGCTTTAAGCTGGACAGGGATAGATTGGATTACGGCGTTTTCGGCTGCGGCCGCCTGTTTAAACAATCTTGGACCAGGACTCGGCGAGGTAGCTACCAACTATGCGTCGATCAACGATGCGGCTAAATGGATACTGTCGTTTACCATGCTGTTGGGCCGCCTCGAATTGTTCACGTTACTGGTATTATTTACCACAACGTTTTGGCGCGATTAGCCATAAAAAGGGCCGCTTCTAGAAGCGGCCTTTTTATGGGGCAACATTTAAGTATTACGCAAAAACAGAACCTTTACGAAACTGCTTAACCAGCAAGTAATAAAACACCGCACGGTATTTGTTACGATTTGCACGGCCGTACTGCTCGATAACCGCTTGGATGCCCTCATCTAATTTGGGCGTGTCCGCCAATCCCAATTTTTTGATTAAGAAATTCTTTTTAACTCGGTCTAGCTCTTTTGGATCGCCCGCCGAAACTGTGCACGCATCGGGATTATAAATAGAGGGGCCGCAGCCTACGGTCACCGCCGTTAACAATTTCATATCTGGTTTTACAGCGCATTTTTTTTGCAGATCGTCCGCATACTTAGCGATCAAATCATCACGTTTGCTCATTAATAGTTCTCCGTTCAGCTAGATTAAAGTTAAAAAAATGGTGAATTGTGAATACCTTAACAAGGTAACCCTACCGAGTGCAAAAATAAATGCCTATTCGTAAAACTTTGTGCCACGCTCAACCTCTGCGGGTGGTCTGGTTTTAAAGCGCTTATGCACCCAAAAGTATTGCTCGGGGTGGGGACGAATCAACTCTTCAACCGCTTGATTCATACGCATAGTATCTTGCACATCGTCGCCACTGGGATAGTTTTCTAAAGCTGGCAAAAAGGTAACGGTGTAACCCTGCCCCCATGGCTTAGTCCGCGTGCCCACGGGTATCACCACGGCATCCCCTATCGCAGCGAATTTGGCCAACATCGGCATAGTGGATGCGAGCTCATGGAAAAATGGTACAAAGATACCTTTACGACCCGCATCTTGATCGGGTAAATACACAAAAGGCGCACCACTTTTAATGGCCTTAATCAGAGTACGTAAGGGCGCTTTACGCTCGATCACGTCGCCCCCAAATCGGGTTCTACCGCGAATGACAATTTCATCTACAAGCGCATTTTTGGCATATTGGTACATGCTGTACATCATCCGCTCTTGCGCCAGACGGAGTCCGGCAACTTCAATACTCACAAAATGTGGGGATAACAATATAATGTTGCGGCCAGCAACCAGCGCTTCGTCGTAGTAATGGCGATTGATGATTTCAATCGACTGATTA
>CAYGNS010000352.1:0-3623 GCA_964351295.1 uncultured Gammaproteobacteria bacterium | reverse complement strand
GCCGAGCCATCTCGCCAACGCAGAATCAGCAGACCAACTAAAAGCATTGCTAAAAGGACGGCAAGACCAATCATCACAGACATAAACCGGGCTACCCTATTCTGGTGAATATCCGTCGATCATTACTTGGTAGGGCAATTCACGTTGCCGACCAATCCAATAAACTGTTCGACTTCCCAAGTGGGCTCAAAACGATTCCCCTCCATGCTCAAACGTTGCGTTAGCTCACCGCGAAAGCGCATCCCAAGCAGCCCACCCGGTTGTTCCACGTTGGCTAAATATTGCCGCTCCATTTGCAGCGCTTGCTCGCTGGAAGCAATCGGATAACTGCGACCTGTCCTACACTCGGTAAAGCGAGCAGCATCAGCCATATAACGCATTTGGCCCACAAACTCTCCGGGAATATCGGCCATGGCGAGGTAGCCGATGCTATTAAGCTCATAAGGTAACGAAGACTCAATAGACAAACCTGCAGGGTCCAATAAGCGTAGCTGCACGGCTTCCACGATACGAAACTGCAATGGCATTTCCATACCCTTAGATAGACTCAGAACTTGGCGCTCAGGATCAACCTCCCACCGGCCCATATCACCAACGACCAAAGGTTGCGTTTTGCCCAACCACTCTCGGCGCAGGTGAAATATTTGATCAGGCCATAAATCCAGCTGATATCGAATTGTTTTACAGTCAGCACACGGAAGATCGCCCCGAAAAGTGGCTGGCACTTGCAGACCATAGCTCGGCCATGCTTGCGTAATTGTCGATCCGCTCGAATCCTTCGATGAATCCACATCGCGAACCATAGCCATAAGTATCTCTGCATATTGATCCTCAGCGTGGGTCAACACGGGATAGATCGTATCGGAAGCAAAGCGCAGCTTATTCTCGACGCTGATCGTCGCTCGCACCGCATACCGACCGTGAGGATTAATATCCTTGGAGGCGTAGGGAATGCGAAATCGAACAGGTACTGTGGGGTCAACAAGCTCCGCTTGCCCAACCGTAACGGCGGGCGCTCCGGTTCGCGAGATATCTTCAAGTGTCGCAGTAAACACAGCGCCCTGCGGTAGCGCAATGCGTTCGCGATAAAAGGCTTGCCCTTCTATGAAGGCCTGATTTCCATCTGCTTCAAAATCGCTCACGTCCGCTGCACGACCAGTCTCTGCATCAAGCGGCGATGGATTGCTAAAACTCGATGTCTCATTACAACCAGAAAGGGTTAACAGGAGCGTGGGTATGAGCCAGAGCCGTATATTTCTTTTCATCTAGAATCGTTACTCATTGTGATGTCTTGGCGCGAGAAATGCTAAATACACAATCCACCGACTGTATGCACCACGACCTTTTCAGCCTCCATACACCGCCGCTGGGCGAATTCAACGTCTCGCACATAAATCGTGTTGCCTCCGCTTCGAATCGAGTCGACACGCTCTAACTTACGAGTTAACGGTGAGTAAACCACGGGCGAAAAACCATGTGCTTTAATTGTGGCATGGGTATCTGCATCACTAATGCCGAACTGTTTGCCGTACCCATCTAGCTCGATCACGATGGCCGCCACATGACGGTCAGCGAAAAAGCGCTTCCCGCCCTCTAAAACGAAGGCTTCGTAACCTTCAACATCAATTTTCACCAAGGTGCACGCCGACGGAATAAACTCATCATCAAGGGTGGTCACCTCTACTTCGGTCACATTCTTATTACTGGGGTCGGTGTTCACTCGGTTCATGCAATTAAGCGTATTCGTAAACTCAAGTTTTCCTGACCGATCGGCCAATCCTTTGTTATGCGCAGCAACGCGATCCGTAATTTGGTTCAGCTGCAATTGCTCTAACAATCCTTGGAACGTATCAGGAATAGGTTCAAAACAGGTAGATTGGCACTCCACCACCCCACTCGCTAATACGGTGTAGGCGCCTACGTTTGCACCAATGTCAAAAAACGCGTCGCTTTTGCGCAGAAAATGAAGCACGAAGCACATGTCCTCGAACTCCATAAAGCCACAATACAGATTACCGGTTAGCCCCGTTTCACCTTTGCGCACAAGCAACTTGGTTTGGTTTACCCAACTGATGAGCGAAGGTGAGCGGAACAATACTGACCTTACTTGCCATTTCACAAAGGTAAACAGCGCAGCAATCTTGCGATGCGAATTGAGAGGATGGCCCAGGATAAACGAGAGTGTTTGAGCAAGTGACTTAAACATGGATAACACGCTGCCTCTTATTGAGGACCATTATTTCGCATCGCACTAAGTTTATTGCACTATGTTTATTGGCTTATTGCACTAGTTTTATTGCACTAGGTTTTTAGTGCCGAGAACACAGAACGACCGTTATGTAAATGTTAGCTGCTCGTGTCAAACAGCACTTCAGGATTCATCATGGTTTTGATTTCGAGAACATTGCCGTTGGGATCTTCAATAAAAAAGGTCTCCTGTTCAAACTTCGCACCCTCGAATCGACGGTAGGGTTTGTCGGTATACTCTAAACCCGCGGCTTCGATGCGGGTTTTAAGGGCGGCAAAGTCCTGCGCCTCTAAATGTACGCCAAAATGTGGAACGCTCACAGCCCCCATATCAACGTGGTGACGCTCGGTTTCGAGTCGAGATTCGGTTTGATGCAGGGTCAATTCATTGCCCCAAAAATTCACATCAACCCAATATCCAGCTTCGCTGTTACCGGTGGTACAGCCGAGAATATCGGTATAAAAAGGCAATGTAGTCTCTAGATTTCCACCTGGGATGGCTAAATGAAATGTATTTGAATTGGTCATCGTATTCGTAGGTTCGGGTATCCAAGCGCGCCGACTAAAGCTACCTAGGTGTAACAAAACAATGTGCGCGAAGACACGTAAAAAACAATGCGGTTACGATACAACATTAGCCGCATGGAATCACGGTAGCTGCAAAATTAATTCTGGGTTTCTAGTGTTCTAGAGCATGAGGCAAGGAAAGGGACTGTAAGCTATCGACGTCGAACACCTACGGTTTTTGCACGCTTGTCGCTCGATCTGACCCCACTCGATCGATAAACGCACGCTTTTCTTCATCAGCAATCGAACCCAGTGCAAATTGTTCTAAATATTGAGCATAAGTTTGCATGGCGACGAGCGGAGCAACTTCGGTAAGTTTAATGCTAGCGCGCAAATTGGGATTAGCTTGGTCGATGAGCTTCAAAAGCTGGTCTTGGTCAAAGGCTCGCGCATATAAATTACTACGTGAATAACGTACTAGCTCGCGGTCTAAGTCGTCAAAACTCCATCCAAACGCTTTTTCCAGAGCTCCTTCTGGCGTATCTCCATATTTTAGAATATCTAGGTAACGATTTAAGCGTTCTTGATACTCTTTAGACGACTGAAAAAGATGTACCGTCATAAAGGCTCTTGCATACAGCTCGTTCATTGCCCCGAGATAGCGCTCGTTGGTGGCAAATGTGTCGCGCTTAGGGAGCGTTTTAAGACTTATTAGTTCAGAAGACTCGTAACTTCTAATGCCTCCACCTGCGTTAAACAATTTACTCAAACGTCCAGAGAGGGCTTGAATATCTCCGAGTAAAATTTTGCTCTTTTTCTCGGAGTAAGTGGACAAATACAGCGACATACCCTGAACGTACCAGAGTGGG
>CAYGNS010000351.1:0-3638 GCA_964351295.1 uncultured Gammaproteobacteria bacterium | reverse complement strand
TGTTTGGAGTGGTGTCGCAAGCTAGTGCAGTGCAATCCACTGCGTTACTAAATAGGCACTTTAGCGCGATCATTGGCGGAAGCAAATGGGCTGGTGAACAATAAATCAATGGTTGAGAAAGTCGCTCGCCAATTGCTAAAAAGACGGATTCGCTAGCAAAAACCCTCAATGAGGCTGTGTGCTATTTGCCAATATTCCATTACGCATAATTTAAGCGTTGTTAGCGCGACCGTTTTCGAGATTATTCTTAAAGCTTAATTTGATCGAGTAAAGGGAGCAGCACATGAGTATTAGAATTTCGCGCAGTGCATTTGGATCGATTTTTCTGCTTGGGTTAGTTAACGTGTTAGTGGGGTGTACTCCTAAGTACGAAGAGGTTGCGGGCGCGCCCGTACCGTCACTCTCTAGGCCTAGTGTTGGTGCTGAAGAAATAATGGTCACCGCTACTAAACAGTATGCTCCAGAGTCTGGACAATTCGTTACTCTTAACTCGTATGGGATCGAGGTTGAGCTACAAGGAGCAGAGCGAGATCGATCCGAATACCCTAGTTATCAAGAAAATCCAGTAAAGATAACGGCCGAGGAGCCAGTCTCCACTTTCTCGATCGATGTGGATACAAGTTCCTATAGTCGTATGCGAGCCCTTATTCAGCGCGGTGTTTGGCCAACGCCTGAAGTGATTCGCACCGAAGAATTAATCAACTACTTCGACTACGACTATGCGGTGCCGAACTCACAGGAGCAGCCATTTCTTGCCAATGTGGCGGTGTTCGACTCTCCGTGGTCGTCGCCTAAAAAACTTGTTCGGATCGGCATTAAAGGCTACGACATCGAGTCTGCAGAGCAACCAGATAGCAATATAGTGTTTCTGATTGACGTGTCGGGTTCAATGGATGCAGAGAACAAATTACCCTTGGTTAAAAAATCGCTTGAGTTACTGTTGAAGCGTTTAAAACCGACCGACACCATTGCCATAGTGGTTTACGCTGGAGCGGCGGGGGTGGCGCTTAAACCAACTAAGGTTAAGCGCAAATCTACTATTCTAACGGCCTTAAATCGACTGTCGGCGGGTGGCAGCACGGCCGGGGGCGAAGGCTTGGCGCTGGCGTATCAATTAGCGAATGAAAATTTTAGCGAGAACGCCGTAAATCGAATTATTTTGGCGACTGACGGAGATTTTAATGTTGGTCAAAGTAGTAATGAAGAACTACAGCAGATGGTAGAACGAAATCGAAATTTGGGGATTTACCTTTCGGTATTAGGCTTTGGCAACTTTAATTATCAAGACGATATGATGCAAGCCATCGCACAACATGGAAACGGTATTGCCGCTTATATTGATACGCTGCAAGAGGCTAAAAAGGTGATGGTGGATCAAGCCACTTCGCAGCTGTTTCCGATTGCGAATGACGTAAAAATTCAGATAGAGTTTAACCCCTCAGCGGTGGCTGAGTATCGCTTGTTGGGTTACGAGACGCGGATTCTTGCTCGCGAAGACTTTAATAACGATAAGGTCGATGCGGGCGAAATTGGCGCTGGTCACACTGTCTCAGCGCTTTATGAAATTACGCCCACTAACACCGCTATTCGCTCGGTAGACCCACTTCGATACGGTGCTAAGCCCGATGCAGCTAATGACGCATTAGGGAATAGCCAAGACCGTATCCACTTAAATGAGCTAGGGTATCTAAAGCTGCGGTACAAATTGCCCGGTGAGTCCGAGTCACGATTAATTTCCCAACCCATACTCGACGACGATGGCGCTGATTCTGATGCGCTTTTTGCCGCATGCGTTGCCGCATTCGCTGAACTTATAAGAGGCGGGAAGTACCTCGCAGACTTTTGTTTCGACGATATCATCAATTTGGCTACCGAAAACAAAGGTAAAGATGAAAACGGTTATCGGGCCGAATTTATTCAATTGGTTAAATTAGCTCAATTGAGTCATAAAAATTGTTAGTCGCTTTAGCCTCGCAGGGGGCGTTAACTAAGAGGTTGGTTACGCGCTAGGCACAACACAGCTCAGCTGTTCGCGTTCTGCGTTAATACGCTCCCAGTCTTTGGTGTTACGCACCACCGCCCGAAACAGCACTAGCCCCCGAGCCGTGGGGGCGTTAAGCGCGTAATCGTCAACGCTCGTTTCGATGCCCTCTGGTATTAACGTGGACGGACTATAAAGACGGATGGTGGCTTGTTGGGTGGTAAGCTGCGCGTCGTTCAGGTGGAAGAAGTTATTAGTGTTAGCATCGTACAGCGCTACAGAAAGATAATCTGCACTCTTGGGCAACGCAACGCGTAATACCGGCGACTCGCTAAGATCATAAACACAGACCGAGTAGGCTAAATCCGGTCTCGGGCGAACTACTGTTCTTGCCTCGGCGGTAACGGGTGCCGAGTGACTAATAGTGTTGGTGGCAACGCCGAAACGTGTACTCATGCGCTCTAGCGCGGTATGCATGACTACGGTGGGTGCCAGCGTTGCTGTGATCCAGAGCGTGGCGAGTGCAATCACTCCCGTTAACGCAATCCACAGGACTAGATTTTTAGCCTTCATAGACACGCTCCGCGGGTGATCGAAGGCAGATCAATGCTTGCCAAGTTTTGATAAACCGACGCGGCCGGTGAATACACGCGCAGCGTCATCGACACTTTGCCGCCGCCTGTGCTCGGCAACCAATCGCCGTTGGTGGGACGCTCGGGGCTTACCCAAAAAGCGAATGCCGTATCAGGCTCGGGCAAGAATATTGAGTGCCTATTGTCGGCATTGGCAATTAAAAAATGATCCTGAGCATACAAGGTGATGGACGACCATCTGCTCGCTGGACTCAAGCCGGCTACCTGATAGCTGCATTGGTCCGATAAAGGCTCGCCGGCACTGTCCACATTGGCGGTGTAATAGATTGTCTCAGAGGCTTTAAGCGCAAATAATCCACTTACCGCCACCGCGCTCTTCAGCAGTGGACCTGCGTTTTTGTCACCGTAGGCTGTGCTGGTTGTCCATGGGCCATTTGTAATGCCGTGGGCGGTAGAGGATATGTTGCTCGCAAATTTAAACGCGAACAGCCCTAGGGCGATGCCAATGACGGCGGCGGATAGAAAATATCCTAAGCGAGCCATACGAGTATTACCGAATAATTGCACCGTCTTATTACCTGTTTGAGTTAGCCGTCTAGTTAAGCAATTTTTGGGTTACGACGAACGCGCCGCGCAAATCGCCCTCGCGATAACCAGTCGCTAAATCATGCGGATACAGCTCAGCGAGTTTGTCGGTAACACTTGGCGCGAGCGATTGACCGTGGCAAGCCAAGCACACTGGTTTGGTGGCAATGGCGTGCATGTAACGAAACTCACTTTCCACGATTTGCGCGTAAACCAAATCGGCTGCCAGTTCGCCCTGAGCCTTGCGTACTTCAAAGTCATTCAACACGGCCGTTTGCCAGGCGTTCGCCACACCCGTTTCGGCATTACGCGGCTTTAGACTTACGCGTTTAACGGCCATGCCTTGTGCTGCAGAGACGCTTTCGGCTAACTGCGGCGCTTTTATATTGCACACGTCCATGGCTCGTAACGGACCTCCTGCTGCCATGCCCGCTTGCAGATCTGCCTGTAATTCGCTTCCAAAGCCTTGTACGCTGCTA
>CAYGNS010000350.1:0-3664 GCA_964351295.1 uncultured Gammaproteobacteria bacterium | reverse complement strand
GGCCTCGGCATCAATCGGGAAAAAGTACAGGCGATTTTGGGCGACGAAATGCCGTTGGATACTTGGGCTCTCGTATTCGATCCTGAAATTACCGCCAAGCTTGCTGATTGTGGCGTGACTCTTATGGACGATGCGCTTGAAGTGTTCACGGCAGCGCGCGCATATCTAGGCATTGATGCCGCAGATTTCTCGAAAGAGTCAATCGATGCGGCGGTGACGCTCATTCAAGGCGTGCGTCCGTTTATTCGCTATTTTCACAACTCTCAGTACATCAGTGACCTAGCCAATGGCGACACTTGCGTAGCCCATGGCTATTCTGGTGATATGTTCCAAGCGCGTGACCGCGCGGCTGAAGCTGAAAATGGCATTGATATCGCCTACGCAGTGCCAAAAGAAGGTGCTGTGGTTTGGACCGACGTTATGGCCATTCCAAACGACGCTGAAAACGTAACCGAAGCACATCAGTTTATCGAATTCATGATGCAACCTGAAGTGATCGCCGGTGTGACCAACTACGTGTCTTATGCCAACCCCAACTTGAAGGCAACTTCATTAGTTGATCCAAGCATCAGCAGCGATCCAGGCATTTACCCACCAGCTAGCACCATTGAGAGCTTAATCGTCTTGACGGTACCAACAACGGCTGAAGCGCGGAACCTGAATCGCAGTTGGACCCGCATTAAAACCAATCAATAAGTTGTCCGCAGCTGTTAAAGATTGCAAATACACACCGTTTGGTTTGTTACTGAAACACGCCAGCTGCATTTATAATGGATAACATTCGGCCGTTCCCTTCAGTGGGAACGGCTTATTTTTTGCCTAGGCCAAAACTAAAAAATCATTATTAAGTAGGCAACCTAGGACCCCTTGTTTATGAATGGTGAGTTAGTCACACGGCTTCAAAGAAGCTCTGTACGTGGACTCCTCGTTCGAGTTACTGGGAACAGTTGAAATGGAAAAACCCGATAATCAAGCCTCTACATCAATCGACAACACGCCCATCATCCAACTCAAAAACGTGAGTAAGATGTATGGTTCCACACCCGCGCTCATCGACATTACCTTGGACATTTACCGGGGCGAGTTTTTCTCGCTGCTCGGTGCCTCAGGTTGCGGTAAGTCGACCTTACTACGAGTAGTGGCTGGGTTCGAAACACCAACCACAGGACAGGTGTTTATTGACGGTCAAGACGTAACCGATATGCCACCTTATTTGCGGCCAACGAATATGATGTTTCAGTCGTATGCACTGTTTCCTCATATGTCGGTATTTGACAATGTGGCCTACGGACTTAAACAAGACCGTGTGCCGAAAGCCCAGATTCGCGAGCGAGTAGAGAGTATTCTGGCGCTTACGCGTATAGCACAATTTGCCCACCGTAAACCCGACCAACTTTCGGGTGGGCAAAAACAGCGAGTGGCACTCGCCCGCGCGCTGGTAAAGCAGCCCAAGTTACTATTGCTTGACGAGCCATTGGGAGCACTCGATAAAAAACTCAGAGAAGAAACCCAATTTGAATTGGTGAACATTCAGGAGCATCTCAAAACCACGTTCGTGATGGTTACTCACGACCAAGAAGAAGCCATGACCATGTCGAGTCGTATCGCATTAATGCATGAAGGTATGATTGAACAACTCGATACTCCACGCCGCATTTATGAGTTTCCCGCATCGAGTTATGCGGCCGACTTTATTGGGTTGGCAAATATCTTTAAGGGCGTAGTTACCGCGCAAGAGGGCGATCAAGTGACCGTTTTTAGCGACGAGCTCGATGCCGAGATTACCGTTACCCATATGCAACCACTAGTCTTGGACATGGATGTAAATGTGGTGGTACGACCAGAAAAAGTCCGCGTTGTCGATGCGCAAGAAGAGGTGCCAAATAAGCTCAACGGCGTGATCAAGGAAATTGCGTATTTAGGCGATGTAAGCATTTATCACGCGACCTTAGCCACTGGCAAATCAGTGAAGTTCACCCTTTCAAACACCCTGCCCTTGGCGGAACAACCGTTCACCTGGGAGCAAAAAGTTTGTCTCAGTTGGTCGCCGAACACCGCGGGTCTTTTAGTGCCCTAGTTGGCTCCGTACTCAGCACCCTAGTTAGCAGGATAGGTAAACTCGTATGTTAGATAAATTTAAAGCGATGCGCGTCAATAGCGTGATGGCCGTTCCGGCTATCTGGTTGGCCATCTTTTTTATCTTGCCGCTTATTTTTGTACTCAAAATAAGCGTGGCCGAGATGGAGCTCGCTCAGCCACCCTATTTGCCGCTGTTCAGGGGGCTCGAAGATGGCATCCTTACAATAAAGCTCAATTTTGCCAACTACCAGTTGTTATGGGAAGACTCACTATACCTGAGTGCGTTATTGGGTTCGCTGAAGGTATCGGCAATTTCGACGCTACTGTGCATACTCATCGGATATCCGATGGCGTACTACATTAGTACCGCTAAAGCACAGTGGCGTGGGGTACTGCTAATGCTGATTATCCTGCCCTTTTGGACCTCATTTTTGATTCGGGTCTATGCGTGGATCGGCATTCTAAAAAGCAATGGAGTGCTCAACAACATGCTTTTGTGGCTTGGCATCATTGATGAACCGCTTGCCCTACTCCATACCAATATTGCGGTTTACATCGGCGTGGTGTACAGCTATCTACCATTTTTTATTCTACCCCTGTATGCAACACTGGTGCGGCTTGATCGCACACTGCTCGATGCAGCGGCCGATCTGGGTGCACGCCCCTTCAAGCAGTTTTTAACGATCACCTTGCCACAATCGATGCCAGGGGTATTGGCTGGATCTATGCTCGTATTTATTCCAGTGATGGGCGAATTTGTCATTCCAGATCTGCTCGGCGGTCCTGAAACTTTGATGCTGGGTAAATTGATGTGGATCGAGTTTTTCTCCAACAAAGATTGGCCCGTTGCTTCGGCGCTCACTATTACGCTATTGGTGGTTCTCATTTTGCCGTTCGTGCTCATGCAAAACCATGAACGCAAACTGGTCGAAGACCGCGATGGGGGTGCCGCATGAGGCTCAAACTCAGCAAAGCCTTACCGACAGTAGTGCTCGTGAGCGGCTTTATATTTTTATACGCCCCGATCGTTAGCCTAATCATTTACTCGTTTAATGAAAGCCGTTTGGTGACGGTATGGGCGGGTTTTAGCACGAAGTGGTACGGCGAACTACTCAATAACAGCGCGCTACTGTCAGCCGCTTGGTTGAGTATTAAAATTGCATTTATTACAGCTTGGATTGCCACCTGCCTCGGCACCCTGGCTGCCCTTGCATTGGTACGCTCACCAAAGTCGAAGCTGCGTAACTCGCTAGACTTAGTCAGTGCCGCACCGCTAGTCATGCCAGAGATTATTATCGGTCTGTCTTTATTGCTATTGTTTGTGGCCATGGAAAGCGTATTAGGTTGGCCTTCAGGACGGGGGCAAGTCACGGTTATTCTCGCCCACAGCGTCGTGTGTATGGCTTATGTGACAGTGATCGTACGAAGCCGACTTGCCAATATGGATCGCTCCATAGAGGAAGCCGCAGCCGATTTAGGCGCGCGACCGATTACCGTATTTTTTAGTATCACTTTGCCGATGATTTCTCCGGCACTCATTGCTGGTTGGCTATTAGCGTTTACGCTATCTATGGATGACCTTGTG
>CAYGNS010000349.1:1983-3674 GCA_964351295.1 uncultured Gammaproteobacteria bacterium | reverse complement strand
ATATTAAGGTCCGTCAAAGTAACAGTTAAAAAAACCACTTAATGGTTCTTCTTGGCAGTTACTCGCTCGCCTCGGGAGGGATCTACTGGGAGGTAAGAATGCCCCGCACACTTAGATTGGCTAGCTCAAGAAAGACGCGCGCAATTTAGGGCAAATTGTTGCTGTACGCAAACCTTTTTTTAGGCAAATTGGTTAAATTTTAAGTAATGTAACCACGGTGGCTAAGCGTGCCAGTTGGGAGAACGTCCTTCTCAACGTCTTTCTACTGGTTACTTGTTTTCGCTATGCAGTTTGGCGCGCACTTGTTCGAGTAATTTACCGTACTCATTGCGCCCCCGTTGATCGCGGCCACAGCCCCAAAAATAGTCATACTGACTACTCTCGACCAATTTTTGTGTTTGCGTATTGAGCAGTCTCTCGGCCACTTCGGGGTAGGTGCGACAATGAATGTAAACGGCGCGTGTCATTAATATAACGCGCTTATCGCGCCAGCCGTCAATACGTCGACGCCACAATGAACCACCCATGGCGCGAGCATGTTGACTTGATGCGGCGGTCGCAATTTGTGCTTGATAGAGTTCGCTTTTAAACAGCATTGCCTGATAGTAGTGCTCGATGCTCGGCCAGGTGGTGTCGTCTAACTTAAACCGTAAATCCGCCAGCCGATTAACCAGCGTATTGTCATCCATCGAAAAAAACAAAACTTGGTTCAACACTACTTAGCGCTATTGCGTGCTTCGAGCAGCCGCAGCTGTTCTGGTGTCGCTTCGATCTGAAACTGTGTCTTCCAATCGCTATACGGCATCCCGTAGATGCGTTCCCTAGCGGCTTCATAGTCCAGCGCTTCGCCGTGCTCAGATGCCGCGCTTTGATACCACTTGGCTAAACAGTTACGGCAAAAATCGGCCAGAATCATAAGCTCGATATTTTGCACCTCTTTGTGTTCGTCTAAATGCTGGAGCAGGCGACGGAACACAGCTGCTTCGATTTCAGTATTCTTTTTCATCGTTGTTACGATCTTATCCAATGATGTCGTTGTCGAGTAAAGCGGCCATTGTAAACCCGTGCTCAAAACACTGCGTGACAAACTCAGGCGCGTGCTGACCTTTACACAACAGCCGAGGTTGCGCTTCGCGCCATTTGAGCCCTGTCACAATTTTCAGCACGGACTGCGTGGCGCCTGTACCGTCTTGTCCTGCTTTAACCACGAGCGAGTAAGGCTTGGCCTCGTTGCGCTTATTGTCTTGTAAACAGGGATAGTAAATGCGCTCGAAGAAATCCTTGAGTGCACCGTTCATGTAACCAAAATTCTCGGTGGTGAAGAGTATTAGTGCATTGGCTTGCAATACGTCTTCGTGGGTACACGCGAATGCAGAACGCGTCTGTGTCTTAACGTGTGCGATATCGGGTGAGTCAGCGCCTCGCCCTAAAGCCTCAAATAATTCGATAGCGTTAGGAGAAGGCGCGTGCCCAACAATCAAAAGGTTTTTGCGAACGGTCATGCAGTGTGCACTTACATAGGATGATTGCCTTTACTATTGTGCACAGAGTTAAAGTTTTCGCAAACCGAGCTTGGGCTTAAATTCGGACAGTAATAGCCCCACGGAGACGCAGACTGCGCCCACCCAAATGCCGGGCAAGAGGGGCTCGTTATTAAGATGTGCGCCTAAAGCTAGCGAGGAAATGGGTGT
>CAYGNS010000349.1:0-1973 GCA_964351295.1 uncultured Gammaproteobacteria bacterium | reverse complement strand
GGTGTAATCAATGTGATTAACGCAACACGGCTGGCCGACATTTTCTTCAGTAAGAAGAAATAAATCGTGAAGCCGATTCCCGTCCCGATTAAGCCTAAATACAGCACTGCAATTACCTCTGTTTGCCCAAATGTCATATCGCTAACCGTCTCAGAGGAAAATGCCATCACACAAAATAGCGGAATGGCGACCAAGAGGCCGCCGGTCGTAATTTGCATACCCGTTACATCGAGCTGCGCACAAATATGTCGCATAGCGACCGAGCTTGCGGAAGATACGGCCACTGCGATGAGTACATAAATAATGCCAATACTCGCGACCGTTTCAAAATTTAGCCCCGCCTTAAAGACTAAAAATAGGCCATAAAAGCCCAATAACAGGCCTACCGTTTTAATGGGAGTGAGGCGCGCATCTGCATCAAAGGGCAGGGCGAAGACCCCAGTTAGAAGCGGTGACAGTCCAAAAACAACGGCAATCCAGCCTGATGGAATGGTCATTGCGGCCGTGTAGATGAGGCTCATCGAAATAAACGTGGTGAAGCCGCTAATAACGTAGAGACGCAAGGCAAGGGGCGATAAAGGCAGAGGGTGCGAGCGCAACAGTAAAATGATCACACAAAATGCCGCACCGATGCTCATGCGTAATAGGGCGCTCGTAAAGGGAACACCGCCAACGCTTTTAGCAATTGCCAACGGTGTTGTAGACCAAATGATCAGTACGGTTAAAAAGGCCACGGGTACTTGTAGGTTTTCCCACGCATACCACTTCGCAGGGGGCGGCGAAGTAAGCGGTGTCGGCTCAGAAAGCGGTGGTAGATTTTTCATATAATCGCGTACTGACGCGTTAGCCCCGATGTCTGAGCCAATAAGAGTTACATATTTGAATTAATCGAGTGCTTTGATCTTGGCGATTTGCTGAACCAATGCCGCCTCAGTAGACACAGCTTTATCGCGCTGTTCACGGGCTTTAGCAATAATCGCAGCGGGTGCTTTATCCACAAAGGCTGCATTATTGAGTCGACCATCGACTCCTACTAACTCTTGCTGAACTTTTTCAAGTTCCTTGTGGAGCCGTTTTAACTCAGCGTCGGCATCAATAAACGCGCCGAGCGGAACTAATACTTTAAGGTCTCCCACTAAAGCGGTTGCTGAATCGGGAGTGTCCTCATTCGGCTGCTTGATCTCTATGCTCTCGAAGCGCCCAAAATGCATCAAGTAATGCCGATTGCGCTCTAAGTATTCGAGGTCAAGCGCCACATGATCGGTGAATAAAATGGGTAACGCTTTAGCTGGGCTAATGTTCATTTCGCCGCGGATAGTGCGTACTCCCGTAATGACAGCTTGTACCCAGCGCATTTCGGATACGGCTGCGGGGTGCAGCTTGGTCGGATCGGCAACGGGGTACGCACAATCCATAATGGTGTTCTTTTCGCTACCCGCTAGCTTGCTTACATGTTGCCATAATTCTTCACTAATGAACGGCATTATGGGGTGCACGAGACGCAGTGCGGTTTCCAGTACGCTGACCAATGTGCGCCGCGTACCACGCAACTGCGCATCAGTGGCGTTTTCGTTGTTCAATACAATTTTGCTCAACTCAACGTACCAGCTACAGTAATCATCCCAAATAAAGCTGTAGAGCGCGCGCGCCATCTGGTCGAAACGGTAACTATCGATGGCCTTAACCACGTCTAGTTCGACCTCTTGCAAGCGCGAAATGATCCACTGATCCGCTAAACTTAGATCTAGCTCACCACCGTTTTGTCCACAATCGTGGCCTTCGCTGTTCATCAACACAAAGCGCGATGCATTCCACAGCTTGTTGCAAAAATTACGATAACCATCAGCGCGAGCCATATCAAAGCGAATGTCGCGCCCCAGCGTGGCTTGGCTCGCCAAAGTGAACCGTAAGGCATCGGTACCTAGGGGGGCAATGCCATCTGGAAACGCTTTACGCGTTGCTTGTTCAATTTT
>CAYGNS010000348.1:0-3696 GCA_964351295.1 uncultured Gammaproteobacteria bacterium | reverse complement strand
CGGGGGTGGCTTTACGTCCTCCAAACTGCCCGATGCACAGGCCGCCTATGAGGCCGCTAATACTTTAAATGCTACGTTACACGCGGGTGTTAATTTTGCGTTACACACAGCGGGCTGGTTAGAAGGCGGTTTAGCGATGGGGTACGAAAAATTTGTAATGGATGACGACCAAGCAGGCATGTTGCGCGTGGCCGCCGAAGGTATCGATATGTCTGAGAACGGACAAGCAATGGACGCCTTGCGCGAAGTGGGGCCCGGTAAACACTTCTTGGGGTGCAACCATACACAACGCAATTTTAAGAACGCGTTTTATCAGTCCGAATTATCTGATAACAACAGCTACGAGGCATGGGTGGAAAACGGTTCAACCGACATGGCAACACGTGCTAACAAACGGTACAAACAACTCTTGGCCGACTATCAACCACCCGAACTCGACCCTGCTATTGACGGTGCATTAGTTGAGTACATGGAGCAACGCAAAGCGAGCTTTCCAGATTCGAACATTTCCTGAAGTTGAATAAGGTCGAGATGCAATAGGGACGCCAAACTGCGAGTTGGGTGATAGACTTATGAGATGTGAGCTTGGCGGGAACATAAAGCTGGGCTCGCAACTCAAGGCAATCACTAAATTTCAGATTGGGGGCTTATGCAAAAACTCTTTCTATTCGCAGTAATCCTTGCGTGTTTAAGTTGCCCCGCAATTGCGTCGGCAGATTCTAATTCGGTCTACTTTAATTTGAGTGCCGAATTCTCCCCGCCTACACCGATTAACCGACCTGTCCCTTCCCGAAACAACCTCGCTCGCTCTGTAGGTAGCGGTATCACGGGATTCGTGGAAATGTCGCTGATGGTTGATGAGTCTGGCAAAGTCTTTGCGCCTGTCATTGAACGATCCACCCATAAGGAGCTTGATTCGATCGCACTACAAACCGCCTCCAGCTATCGCTTTAAGCCAGCCATGGTTAATCAAGTTGCAACCGTTGGCCGAGCCTCTGTTGTACTTCGGTTCAATTATGATTTTGATACCGGTATCAAGCGCAATGAGAATCGGATAAGACAGCGAGAGGATCGCGAACTCAATGCGCTCGTAGCAGCGTTAAACGACAGTAACGCGGATGAATCAAAGCTTTTCAAGCAAATAGACGACAAACTGCATGAAACAACGCTTACTTTCTGTGGTCGCGCTTTTGCGTATGAACTGCTGCACCAATTTGCGGACAAGTTTACCCAGCCTACGCTGGAAGTAGACGCGCTACAATTTTTGCAACAGTATGGTCTGTTTGGCATTCGCACGACTGATAAAAAGCCATCCGCTCTTTGTTTTGAAGTTGAAGAGGATATTCAGTTTCATCAAAGGATGATGATCCAGTTAACGCAAATGGAAGATTGGGGCGCGGTCTATCGCGAAGCACAGTATTTAGCTGATTCGCATAGTAAAGAACTACGGGATCAATTTTCTGCAGGCATTATCAACGATGTACGAAGGATGACTGGCGAAAAGCCTAGACAGCGCACAATCGTTATTAGCGAACAAGGTTATGTGCTAGCTGAGCTATTCTCACGACAAGTTGAGTTTACTGTGACGGACGGACACATTGACGCTATTAGGTTGCGCTGCGATGCTGGATTTATTGAGCGCGACGCCGTAAAACAAGTAAAGATCGATATTCCCCCAAACTATGGTCAATGCGAAGCGGAGTTACAGGCTCCTGCAGGGACAACGGTATCTATCTTAGAGCGTCTGTGAGATTTGCCTAGTTCGCTTGGTATCTTGGTATAAGAACTTTGAGAAAGTCCGATAGACACGCACGTATTAGATATTCTCGCTTTCAAGTCATACTCGGTATATCTAAGCACCTGTTTGTTAAACGCCGTCTTTGTTTATGTAAACGC
This sequence comes from uncultured Gammaproteobacteria bacterium, assembly GCA_964351295.1. Lineage (GTDB taxonomy): Bacteria > Pseudomonadota > Gammaproteobacteria > Arenicellales > Arenicellaceae > Arenicella. The sequence continues at coordinate 1,800 of CAYGNS010000348.1, read as the reverse complement.
AAGGGCTAGCGACATCGACTAGTAAACAATCACTAAACGAACCAATCTCGCCAAGCCGCCATCTTTGTTATTATAGCGCGCTACACAACGCTGCTCGCGAACATGAGTAGCTTCCTGGTGACTCGGCCTCTATGACCATCTTATTGAATAACGCGCCCCACGATAATGCGCCGTGGGTCTATTATTTAAATCAATATCTGCCGCATATGGCGGTAGTGGAGTATCCGCACGTCGATGACGTGAACGCGATTAAGTACGCGGCTATATGGGATCACCCGCATGGCGATCTGGAGCGCTATCCTAATTTGCGGGCTATTTTAAACTTAGGTGCGGGTATGGATTTGATCGATGCACAGCCGAGTCTGCCAGATGTGCCCATTGTGCGTCTGGTTGACCCCGAAGTGGGTACCGACATGGCGCAGTTCGCACTGTATTGGGTTTTGCATTTTCAGCGCAATTTCGAGCAGTATCGTGCACTCGCTGCTGAATCGAAGTGGCAACGGTTAGAGTATACCAATGCGGCCAACTATACCGTGGTGGTGATTGGTCTTGGTTTGATTGGTGCGCAAATAGCCCAAACAATTGCGGCAAATGGCTTTAAGGTAGTGGGATGGAGCCGGCAGTCACGAACGCTTGACAACATTGCCGTGCTGCACGGCGATGCCGGCTTGCCCATGGCTTTGGCGCAGGCGGACGTCATAATTAATTGCTTGCCCTTGAATCGGCATACGCGGCATTTTTTTAATCGCGACCGGCTGGCACAGCTCAAACCCGGTGCGAGCCTGATTAATATTTCGCGCGGAGCCCTATTAAACGACGATGCACTCAGCGAGGCGCTCAATGCCGGACATCTGAACGCCGCAGCGTTAGATGTATTTGCCACCGAGCCCTTGCCGAGCGACCACCCTTATTGGCGCATGCCGAACGTATTTGTAACCCCTCATATGTCAGGCGCTACGTATGCGCGTTCGGCGTGTCGCACGCTCGCCGACAATATCGAGCGTATGGAAGCGGGTCTACCACCGTTTCCAATCTACCAACCACAACCCTAGTCTAGTCTGCAGTTGGCGGGTCGTGAACTTTAGTCGGACATAAAAATTGAGTATTGCTTACTCGGTTAGGTTAAACAGCTGAGTATTACCGCCGCGAGCAATAAGGTTGTCGGTTTTAGTGCGCTCCTCAAACAAATGCGGTAACAGGCTGGCAATTGCATCGGGATGCAATGAGTGCTTGTTGATATCTACAGTCAACGTAATAGCCCCGTCACTTGCCGCTAACACTTGACGCAATTCGGATTTGTGCGGATGGTCATGATCGGCGATCAGCACAGTGAGTTGGGCATTCGGCACGTCGCTAATACGGCATTCATGCAGATTGGGCGTTACGCCCAAGCCAGCGATGGCACTGTGTAATTCTGCCGCCTGCGGGTGCTCAATCAGCACCACTTCGTTGCCTAAGGCACAGGCAAAGGCGGCGAGCTCGGTATGGTGATCGTTAAGTTCGCCAACCAGCAAGCCGACTTTACCTGCGGCGCGGCGATAGAGCGTGTTCTCTTCGCCCGTTGGCCCCGGTAATACTTGTGCTTGCAGGAGTTCATTTACTCGTGTTTGTAACTGCGCCGATGTTAACGCTGGATACGCTGGAAGTTCTGCCAGACTGGATTGAAAGCGCGAGAGATAGGCGGGTCCGCCGGCTTTGGGTCCTGTGCCGGATAGCCCGCTGCCGCCAAAAGGGTTAGCACCAACCACCGCGCCAATCACATTGCGATTGATGTATGTATTGCCCGCATGAGTTTTGTTG
>CAYGNS010000347.1:0-3702 GCA_964351295.1 uncultured Gammaproteobacteria bacterium | reverse complement strand
TTTAGCAATATTTTTACATACAGCAGCTAGAATGCTTGTATTTGCATGTGTTACCCAGTGGCACCAAAGTTTGGCGGCAAAAATACCGATTCCATAATCGTGAAAAGCTACTCACCCACGGTAAATACCCCATTGTTTCACTCGCCGATGCTCGCAGACTACGTGATGCCGCTCTTAAAGACCTGAGCGAAGGTAATGATCCCGCTAAGATAAAGCGAGTTGAGAAAGCCAAACAAGTTAATACCTTTGGCGTGTTAGCCAAAGAATGGTTTGATAAACAGGCTATTAATTGGAGCAAGGGTCATGCCGATAAGGTTTGGGGGCAAATGGAGCGCGATCTATTTCCCAGACTTGAATCCGAGCCCATAGAAAAAATCACCACAACCGATCTACATGAAGTCCTCAAGAAAGTAGAAGGGCGCGGGGCACTAGATGTGGCTTCACGCTTACGGCAACGTTGTGAAGCAATATTCAAACATGCCATGCTCACGGAGCGAGCTACAGCCAATCCGGCCATGCCTCTCGTTGGTGTACTTAAAACTAAAAAGGTGCAGCACTTAAATGCGCTGGATACCAAAGACTTACCCGAGTTTTTCACTAAGCTTGAATCATTTGATAGCCACCCAATCGTTAAGGTTGCCACCAAAATTGTCGCGCACACGTTCGTCAGGTCTAAAGAGCTTAGATTTACCGTATGGTCTGAAATAGACTTTGAGCAACGCCTCTGGCACATACCCGCCGAGCGCATGAAAACCAAAGCGTCAGATCATTTTGTACCGCTTTCTGAGCCTGTTATTTCATTGTTTAAAGAGCTTCAGCATTACAACGGTAGCAGGGAGTACGTGTTTGCAAGTCCACAACGCCCCAAACAACCAATCAGTGAAAACGCCATGATTCAGTTGTTATATAGAATGGGCTACAAAAACAAAGCCACGGTTCACGGGTTTAGAACCACTGCCAGCACTTTCCTCAATGAAACAGGCTATAACCCCGACGCCATCGAACGCCAACTTTCACATAGCGAACGCAACCAGGTCAGGGCCGCGTATAACCGTAGCGAGTATCTCGATGAACGTAGCAAAATGTTAAGAGATTGGAGTAAATATTTGGACGCTTTAAGCAACAATATCGTACCGATCAGAAGGTCTAAGTAGAGTGTAGTGGGATACCAGTAGATACCAGACAGCTTGTTACGTTATATTCCTAGGCAAGTCTCAAAATAATAAAGTGCAGTAGTTGCGCGTTGCTCCTAAAGGAATACGTTTACATGGTCACAGGCGAGTTAAAAAGCCAAATTGATAAAATTTGGGAGTCATTTTGGACAGGGGGCATCGCGAACCCATTAACAGTCATTGAACAGTTCACGTTTTTACTGTTTCTGCGTCGCTTAGATGAGCGTCAGCAGCTACAAGAAAAGAAAGCCAATATGGTTGGCGGTGGAGTGCAAGACGCGCTTTACACAAAAGCGCATAGCAAATTCCGTTGGCATAACGTTAAAAACAACGACCCTGAAACCATGTTTGGCTTATTTACACAGCCGCAGCTTGATGCCGACAACCTAACGGTATTTGATCACATGAAGCAGCTTGGCACCGGTGCGGGGGTTTTCGCACATTACATGAAGGGCGCTACCTTTATGATTCCCACGCCGAAGCTATTGGATCAAGTTGTTCAGATGATCGACAAGATCCAAATGGACGACCGAGATACTAAGGGCGATTTATACGAGTACCTACTCTCAAAAATAGCCACCGCCGGTCGCAACGGCCAGTTCCGTACACCACGCCACATTATCAAGATGATGGTCGAGATGATGGAACCGAGCAAAGAAGATACGATTTGTGACCCGGCATCGGGCACAGCGGGCTTCTTGGTTGGCTCAGGGGAATATATTCACGAGCATCATCCTGACTGGTTGCATGAAAAAGCCTTTCGTGAGCATTTCAACAGCGCGATGTTCACCGGCATTGAGTTTGATAGCACCATGCTGCGTATCGGTGCCATGAATCTGCAATTGCACGGTATTGAGAACCCCGAGTTAATTGGCCACGACGCGCTTAGTGAAACCAATGCGGGTATTCGTGACCAGTTCAGTTTGATCTTGGCAAACCCTCCATTCAAAGGTTCACTCGACTACGACAGTGTTGAAAGTTCATTACTTACAACCGTAAAGACCAAAAAGACTGAAATTCTATTTTTGGGCTTAATCCTCCGTATGCTCAAAATTGGTGGCCGGTGTGCGGTGATTATTCCAGATGGTGTGTTGTTTGGTTCATCCAACGCACACAAACAGATTCGGCAAACCTTAATTGAGGGAAACAAACTAGAAGCCATTATTTCAATGCCTAGTGGGATATTTAAACCCTATGCTGGCGTGAGCACAGCGGTTGTAGTGTTCACTAAAACCAATAACGGCGGCACTGATAACGTGTGGTTTTATGATATGCAGGCTGATGGCTTTAGTCTTGACGATAAGCGGAGCCCAGTTAAAGAAGACAATATTCCTGACATTATTGAGAGGTACAGAAATCGGGACAAAGAAGCTGATCGTGAGCGCACAAAGCAGAGTTTTTTGGTGCCGTTTGATGAAATTAAAAACAACGATTGGGATTTGAGTATAAATCGGTACAAAGAAGTGATCTATGCCGCGGTTGAGTACAGAACTCCTAAGCAAATTATTGCTGAGATTGAGAAATTAGATAATGAACGACAGTTCGCGTTAAATGCACTTAAGCAGGTATTGCGGTAATGGATGAATGGCAATGCATCAAGCTAGACGATGCTCTTAACTATGTTCAACCGACCAATTATATTGTCGAGAATACTGACTATAGTGACTCTTATCCAATTCCAGTTCTTACTCCAGGGAAGAGCTTTTTATTGGGTTACACCAATGAAAGCTCAGGAATCTACGAAAACATACCAACAATCATCTTTGATGATTTCACGACTGCTTTCAAATATGTAGATTTTCCCTTTAAAGTTAAATCTTCAGCGATGAAGATTCTAGAACTAAAGTCAGAAGCGTATGACATTAAGTTCCTGTACTACTTGATGCAGACTTTAGAGTTTGATGCGAGTCAACATAAACGGTATTGGATTTCAAAGTATTCCCAGCAAGTCGTAAAGGTGCCACCCCTAGCAGAACAAAAAAAGATCGCCGAGATCCTCGATGCGGCGGATAGCCTAAGACAAAAAGACCAGCAACTTATAGAGCATTACACCGCACTCAGCCAATCCCTGTTTTTGGATATGTTTGGTGATCCAGTTACTAATCCTAAGGGTTGGGAAGTGAAGACAATTGAACAGTTAGTTGCTTCAAAAAAAGGCTCAATTAAAAGAGGGCCTTTCGGTGGTGCGCTAAAAAAAGAAATCTTCGTTGATGAGGGTTACTTAGTATATGAACAGTTTCATGCATTGAATAACGATTTTTCAATGGCAAGGTACTTTATAGACAGAGCAAAATTTGATGAGTTGAAAGGCTTTGAAGTAATTCCTGGAGATATAATCATTAGCTGCTCGGGCGTGAATTTAGGTAAATTAGCAATTGTTCCAGAAGGCGCTCCAAAAGGAATAATAAATCAAGCGCTCCTTAAATTATCTTTGAACGAAAATGTTATGTCTAACATTTTCTTTATCTACGTATTCTCTAGCAAGCATTTCAAAGAAAAGTTCTTTGGCAATCAGCGAGGCAGCGGTGTT
>CAYGNS010000346.1:0-3714 GCA_964351295.1 uncultured Gammaproteobacteria bacterium | reverse complement strand
TCGCCAGATTTTAATAAGGAGACCCCAGTTGCGGTGCAACTGGGGTTTTTTTATGCCTAATGTTTGGTCATGAGTGCATTAGCGTTGGTTTATCCCATGAGTGTCCATGAGATTAGTTTATTGTCTGAAGCTTCCAATTTCGCTAGCCAATTGTGGCGGATAAACCATCCCTAAATACTTTGCATTTCGAGTGATAGATCGTAATGTAGGTGCAGAGTTCTTGTGCTAGAGTTCTACTATCGCAATCCGCTTCGACAACTAAAATGCCTAAAGAAAGTGATCCAAAAGTAGACCAACAGTTTGCTACGTATCTGGTCGATGTTCCTAAGTTGTCCTATGTTCAGCCCGAGGATAAGCTCTTCCGGCGCTTTATAATTGATCGTCTAGAGGTTGTTTTAGGACGAAAAAAAATAGAAAAGATCTACAATCGGCTTAAAGAAGGGCCGTTTGATATCAACACGTTCTTTCAGCAGGCTATTGTTGAATCCAAGCTTGAAATTGAGCACCTTGGTTTGCAGCCCAGTGAAATAGTGGTTGAAGGTCCCCTTATTTTTATCGCGAATCATCCCTTTGGTATTCTGGATGGTTTGGTACTGTGTGAGCTGGCGGCGCGGGTTCGTGGTGATCTACGCATCTTGATTAATTCAGCACTTTGCCAAGATCGCGATTTGGCACCCTATTTTCTGCCTATCGATTTTCACCCTACACCTGAAGCGATCAAGACCAATATACGTTCTAAAAAGCTCGCTCTAGAGAATCTATCCAACGGCATACCCGTTTTAATATTCCCCTCTGGAATGGTTTCTACGGCTCGTAAGCTAGGATTTGGCGCAGTGAAAGATGGTCCCTGGACTACGTTTGCTGCAAAGTTAATTCGGGAGTCGAAAGCAACGGTTGTGCCCGTCTATTTTCATGGCCAAAACAGCCGTAAATTTCATATTGCGTCGCACGTCGCTGAACCATTGCGCATGGGTATGTTAATGCATGAAGCCACCAACAAATTCGGGCGTAAGGTAGAAGTAACGATTGGAGCACCGATTTTGTGGGAATCGATACAGGATATCCAAGGGCGGCAGGAGCTCACAGATGTGTTGTACGAACGGGTTCAGTCACTGCGCAGTAGCAAAACCGATGACGGCCTAAAATCGGGTCTTAAGCGCACCGGCGAAAGAATTAGGAATAAATTAAAGTCTAAGCAAGCTAACAAGCAGGCGAAGGAACAGTCTGCTAGTAATGAGGATAAATAGCTATAAAAGCGATGGGCCTAGCTAGAATTAGGCCCTAAGATACCCCAGTTAGTTGCATGAACACGCCACTTAGTTTGCAGTCTCAACTCAAACGCAGAGACTTGTTTACAGTCGCGCGGCAAGATCAAATCCTTCTAAAATGGCACGCTTAGCATCAAGTTCTCCCGCAAACTGGCTACCACCGATCAAATGTGCCGATATACCACGCGCAGACAATTCGTCATGTAGGCTAGTGTTAGATTCTTGCCCCGCGCAGACCACTACGGTGTCGCATTCAATCAAATGCGGTTTACCATCGGCGCTCGTGTAATGTAGTCCAAACTCATCAATCTTTTCATACTGAGCGCCCGCGATCATTTTTACATTCTTCATCATTAGGGCGGCACGATGAATCCACCCTGTGGTTTTGCCTAGACCTTTGCCTACCTTGCTGGTCTTGCGCTGTAATAATGTAACGTGTCGAGCAGGTGGGTGTGGCTGTGGCTGCACATAAGCACCGCGTACAGCGTAATTGGAATCCACTCCCCATTCCTGATTAAAGGCCTGAACGTTCAGACTTGTTGAAGGCCCTTGATGTACGAGCAACTCAGCCACATCAAAGCCAATGCCCCCAGCGCCAATGATGGCTACTCGAGTGCCAACTTGCGATGGATTAAGTACGGCTGCGGTATAGCCTATCCAGTTCGGCAGCTTAGCGCCTTCAATCCGCAATGGCCTCGGTACCACGCCTGTGGATAAAACGATTTCATCAAATTGGTGTTCAATCAAATAGTCTGCGCTAATTTCGGTGTTCAGAGATAGCGTAACGTTGGCAGCTGCCAAGCGATGCTCAAAATAGCGTAACGTTTCAGTAAACTCTTCTTTGCCTGGAATACGTTTGGCTAAATTAAATTGCCCACCTATTTCACTACTTTTATCAAATAACTGCACTGCATGACCGCGCTCAGCAAGCACACAGGCGGCTGATAAACCGGCCGGACCCGCACCAACAACCGCAATTTTCTTTGGCGAGGTTGTGCTGCTAGCATTACGTTCGGTTTCGTAGCACGCACGCGGGTTAACCAAGCACGAGGAGCGCTGCATTGAAAAAGTATGGTCTAAACACGCTTGGTTACAACCAATGCAGGTGTTAATGGTGTGCGCTTTGTTGCTCGCTGCTTTGTTCACAAACTCGGCATCAGCAAGAAATGGTCTTGCCATCGACACCATATCGGCTTCTTCATTAGCGATGATTGCTTCTGCAACTTCCGGTGTGTTGATGCGATTGGTGGCAACCACGGGAATGCTCACCTCTTTGCGCATTTTCTGAGTTACCCATGCAAATGCCGCGCGCGGCACTGAAGTGGCGATCGTCGGAACGCGTGCCTCATGCCAGCCTATTCCGGTGTTAATAATCGTTGCGCCAGCAGCTTCAATGGCCTTGCCTAACTCGACCACCTCTTCCCAAGTGCTACCTTGCTCGACTAAATCCAGCATAGACAGCCGATAAATGATGATGAAATTTTCGCCCACCGCGGCTCTAATCCCCTTAACGATCTCAACCGGAAGGCGCATACGATTGGCGTAGCTGCCGCCCCATTCATCAGTGCGCTTATTGGTTTTTGTCACCAAGAATTGGTTTATGAAGTAGCCCTCAGAACCCATTACTTCCACACCGTCATAGCCCGCTTGCTGGGCCAGGGTGGCGCAATTTATATAGTCCTTTATAGTTCGGTATACGCCTTTAGTGCTCAGAGCGCGGGGCTTAAATGGCGAAATAGGTGACTTTATATTTGACGCCGACACGCACAGTGGGCTGTAGCCGTAGCGACCCGCATGCAAAATTTGCAAACAAATTTTGCCTCCGTGTTCGTGCACCGCTGAGGTCACTTGCAGATGTTTTTTTACCTCGCGGGAACTGCTCAACTTACTGCCGAAGGGTGATAACCAACCTTCTCGGTTTGGGGCGAAGCCACCCGTCACCATCAATGCCACACCGCCTTTTGCACGTTCAGCAAAATAAGCCGCTAACTTTGGGAAATCTCGAGTCTTGTCTTCCAATCCAGTGTGCATAGAACCCATTAAGGTTCGATTGCGCAGAGTGGTAAAGCCTAAATCAAGGGGTGCAAGTAGATTGGGGTAGGGCGAAGTCATAGTCATAGGTCGGTACAAAGGGCAGATTAATTAGCGTGAAATAGCATATGTTTAGGCCAGTGTTTGCCAAAAAGATTTGTAAGCGTTAAAAACGTTATATGGGTCCTCTACCTGTGGGTAATGTCCCACTGTCGGTAGTTCAGCAAGTGCATCGAGTCGGCAATTCAATTCTTTATAACGACTGACTAAATGCGCACCCGAAACAGGGTCGACACTGCCGTTTATAAGTGCCAGCGGCGCGGTGCTGGCCTGTAAAGCGTGTAACCAACGCGCCCGATGTTCGCGACGATCGCGCATGTACGTAATTAGGTTGTGAAATAGATGCTTGCCGCTT
>CAYGNS010000345.1:0-3715 GCA_964351295.1 uncultured Gammaproteobacteria bacterium | reverse complement strand
ATTTTATTGCGTGTTGTTTACCAATTTAACGCAAGACCATCTCGATTATCACTCGAGTATGGAAGATTACGGCGCGGCCAAAGCAAAATTGTTTACGGACTACGCGAGTGCATTGGCCGTTGTTAATGCGGATGATGCTTTTGGTCAAAGCTTGCTTGAGCGCAGCGTTGCTGAGTTTGTCGTCAGTTATGGCGAACGTGCAGGTGATGTGACCCTCGAAGATCTGACCTTGACGACGCGAGGTATTGAGTTCTGCGTTGTGGGTGATGGGGTAGATTTTGCCGTGGTCAGTCCTTTGGTAGGCCAAGTCAACGTGCCTAATCTACTCTTGGTTTGCGCAACCTTGTTGGCTTTGAGTACGCCCATCGAGGAAATACAAGCAGTTCTATCGCAGTTACGCGCTGCTCCGGGTCGTATGGAACTCTTTACCGCCCCTGGCTTGCCGCATCTAGTGGTTGATTATGCACACACTCCTGATGCGCTGACTAAGGCCCTCGCGTCTGTGGATCGACATTGTGAAGGTGATCTTTGGTGCGTATTTGGCTGCGGTGGTGACCGTGATCAAGCCAAGCGGCCATTAATGGGTCAGGCTGCTGAAGCGGCTGCGGACCATATTATTATCACCAACGACAATCCGCGTTCGGAAGCGCCGCAAGCGATTGCTGACGATATTCTAGCGGGGCTAACCAACTCTCATGCGGTAACAGTGGAACTCGATCGTGCGGCGGCCATCGAGCGCGCAGTGCTGCAAGCCAAGCCAAATGATTGGATATTAATTGCTGGTAAAGGCCATGAGACAACGCAAACGATCGGTAAACAATTATTAGACTTTTCCGACCGTCAATTTGCCGCAGACTTAATTGCGCGTTTAGTTGCGGAGCGCGCTCCGCAGGTGAACTCATGATCCGTCTTGCGCAAGCCTGTGTGGCTGTTGGTGGACTGTTGTACTCAGAGCAGGGCGAGCTGCTCGACCCGCATGCGCTCGTGCGCAGTGGTGACTACAGCATTAACCCAAGCTTGGCTAACGTGGGCATTGATACGCGTAAAGCCTTGACTGAGGGTTTGTTTGTGGCGCTCAAGGGTCCTCTTCATGATGGCCATTACTTTATAGATCGCGCGCTTGAACAAGGCGCGCAGGCCATTATGGTGCAGCACCGTAGCGCTGCTCAATGTCCGCAGATTGTGGTAGACAACACCTACAGCGCGCTCACTGCCTTGGCGCACTGGTGGCGCCGCGAGCATCACCCCACGCTCGTTGCTTTGACTGGCTCAGTTGGAAAGACTTCGGTTAAGTCGATGCTCGCTGCAATCTTAGAGCAGCAAGCGCCGACCCTTGCCACACTTGGGAATCTCAATAATGAAATTGGCGTGCCCCTAACATTACTCCGCTTGCGGGCGGAGCATCGCTTTGCGGTTATTGAAATGGGTATGAATCGGGCCGGCGAGATTGACCGACTCACGCATTTGGCCGCGCCTTCGGTGGCACTTGTGAATAATGCCGCCGAAGCACATTTAGAAGTATTGGGTACCGTTGCAGCGGTCGCCGCAGCTAAAGGCGAGATCTATGCGGGCTTGGATGAGCACGGCACCGCGATCGTTAATGCTGACGACACCTTCGCGAGTTACTGGAAGGGTATTGCAGGCGCGCGCCCGGTCATTTCGTTTGGCATGGACCGCCCTGCCGATGTAACCGCTACGTATACACAGAACGACAACTCTCAACGCGTACAACTACGCTTGCCATCAGAGACGGTTGAATTTGATTTGCATGGGCGTGGACGGCATAACGTGATGAATGCATTGGCCGCTGCCACGGCTGCGTTTGCTGCAGGGGCTAGCCCGCACGCTATTGCGAACGGCTTGGCAACGGTGACGCCCGTCGAGGGCCGTCTCACAGCGCATCAATTTGGTGCTAAAACGGTGTTTGATGACACCTACAACGCTAATCCGGCCTCGATTAAAGCCGCGTTAGGCGTGCTCGCAGAATTCACCCCTGCTTTGGCTATTTTGGGGGATATGGCCGAGTTGGGAAGCGCCACTGAGGTGTTGCATCGCGCAGTGGGCGAGAGCGCTGCGCAATACAAGATCGCCACAATGTGGTGCTGCGGGCAGTTTGCACAGCACTATCTTGATGGTTACTTCGCCGCAGGTGGCCAGCAAGGACAAGCGTTTACTGATCAAGCCGAATTGTTAGCGTACCTCAACACCCAAACCGATTTACTTGCGCAGACCGCGGCCGTTCTGGTAAAGGGCTCGCGTTCTGCTCAAATGGAACGGGTGGCGGCCGCCGTGATGCAATACTTTCGCTCGACCAAGCACCACTTAAATCAATCTCAGGAGACGTCGCATGTTAGTTGAACTGTTTGCATGGCTGGCTCAAACCCATAGCGGCTTTAATGTTTTTCAATACATCACGCTTAGGGCGATCTGTGCGGTGCTTACGGCGCTCACCATTTCGTTGGTGTTTGGACCCTTTATGATTCGCCGGCTGAGCATTCATCAGATCGGTCAAACCGTTCGCCAAGACGGGCCGCCTCCGCATTTTGATAAAGTAGGCACGCCCACAATGGGCGGATTGCTTATCTTAGTCTCGGTCATTTTTTCCACACTCTTGTGGGCAGACCTCGCTAATCGTTTTGTGCAAATTACGCTATTCACCTGCTTCTTTTTCGGCGTAATTGGTTGGTGGGACGACTATCAAAAACTCATCCACAAAGATCCCCGAGGTATGGGCTCGCGTAATAAGTTTCTATCGCAGAGTCTTATTGCGCTGGTCGCTGCGCTCTTTTTATATCAAACAGCCACAACGCCTGTTGAGACGTCTCTGATCATTCCGTTCTTTAAAGACATCGCAATTCCGCTTGGCATTCTGTTTATTCCCTTGGTCTATTTTGTGATCGTGGGCACGAGCAATGCCGTTAATTTGACGGATGGCTTAGACGGGCTTGCAATTGTTCCCACCGCCATGGTCGCGGCTGGACTTGGGATTTTTTGCTATATGTCAGGTCATGCGGTGTTTTCTGAGTACTTGGCAATTCCAAAGATTCAAGGGGCGGGTGAAATAGCCGTGTTTTGCTCTGCGATGGTCGGCGCAGGTTTAGGCTTTTTATGGTTTAACACCTATCCGGCGCAAGTATTTATGGGCGACATAGGTTCGTTGTCGCTAGGCGCTTCACTAGGCGTTATCGCGGTAATCGCGCGGCAAGAGTTAGTGCTGTTTATCATGGGTGGCATCTTTGTATTAGAGACCGTGTCGGTCATATTGCAAGTCGCGTCTTATAAGTTGTTCGGCAAGCGCATTTTCCGGATGGCCCCGATTCATCATCACTTTGAGCTTAAAGGTTGGCCAGAGCCCCGCGTAATCGTACGGTTTTGGATTATTAGTCTCATTTTAGTATTAATTGGCTTAGCCACTTTAAAGGTACGTTAAAGCCATGCATAAAACCGCCACCCAACATATCAAGCTCATCGATCGATTCGATCGAGCTGTGGTTGTGGGCCTAGGTGCTACTGGCTACAGCGTGGTGCGCTATTTGCGTGCTAAGCAAATACGCGTAGCGGTTGTGGATTCGCGCAGTGAACCACCCATGGCCGCGCGCTTGCTTGCCGAAATGCCGGATGTGCCAGTGAGTTTTGGCGCGTTTAACACGGCCACAGCCAAAAACATAATGGATGGCGCAGAGTTGTTTGTAGTAAGCCCTGGAGTGGCATTAAG